>NZ_JBMKJN010000006.1:0-247755 GCF_049236805.1 Enterobacter cloacae complex sp. XAL002 | reverse complement strand
GTTATAACTGTTACCCATGTATCCGGTCTAAAGTGTTACCCATGTTTCCGGTTCATACCTTAGCGCCACCGGGCTTTTTTCAGGCCGCAGAGCTGCTTTTTGCTGGGTGGCGGCTTCGCCTTACCCGGCCTACGGTTTAAGCGGTGGTATTTTTGGCTGCGCTTTTTTTCTTTTTGAACGGTTTCTTCGCCCCGCCACCCGGGGCAACCATCCCCCGGAATCGCTTCACTGGCGTACTGCGCGCCTGATCAATCAGCTGATAAAGCGTCCCCACCAACGGCTGCATAAAGTCCTGGTAACGGCACTGCTTTTCGCTGATCTGCGTCAGCACCGACTCCCAGTGCGCGGTCATGTCCGGTCTGGCGGCCAGCTCTGGCAAGGAGTGAATCAGTGCCCGGCCCGGCTCTGTCGAATGAATATAGCGCCCTTTTTTCTCGAGAAAACCACGCTTAAACAGCAACTCGATAATCCCCGCGCGGGTTGCTTCCGTACCCAGACCGTCGGTGGCGCGGAGGATCTTCTTCAGATCTTTATCCTGCACAAAACGGGCGATCCCGGTCATGGCCGAAAGCAGCGTCGCATCGGTGAAGTGGCGCGGCGGCTGGGTCTGACGTTCAACCACTTCGCCTTTTTCGCACAGCAGTTCATCGCCTTTGGCTACGACCGGCAGCGGCGTGCCGTCGTTCTCTTCGTCACGCTCTTTGTTGCCGAGCAGCGTGCGCCAGCCCGCTTCCGCGAGGAAACGCGCTTTGGCGATAAATTTGCCTTTGGCAATTTCCAGCTCAATAACGCACTTGCGGAAAACCGCGTCCGGGCAGAACTGCATCAGATACTGACGCGCGATCAGGTTATAGACCTTTGCTTCGTTGTCGTTCAGGTTGACGTTGCTGGTGCGCGCCGTCGGGATTATCGCGTGGTGGGCATCGACTTTTTTATCGTCCCAGCAGCGGTTATGGGTATCCGGGTTTACCGCCGGTTGCGGCAACAGATCCGGCGCATGGACACCAATGGCATTCATCACCGAGTGGCGTCCGGCGAAGTGTTCCTCCGGCAGATAGCGGCTGTCCGAACGCGGATAGGTGATCAGCTTGTGGGTTTCATAGAGCTTCTGGCAGATATCGAGCACGTTCTGCGCGCTCAGGCCAAACTTTTTCGCGGCCTCGATCTGCAACGCCGAAAGGGAGAACGGCAGCGGTGCGGGCTCTGATTCCCGTTTGTCGTTATAGCTGGTAACGATCGCGGGCTGGCCGGTAATGCGGTTAACCACGTGCTCCGCCAGCGGACGATGCAGCAGCCGTCCCTCTTCGTCCTGATATGACTCACAGGCATCGCTCGGCTGCCAGACGGCGGTAAAGCGTTCGTCTTTCGGCGTGACGATATGCGCTTTGACTTCGAAGAAGTCTTTGGCGACGAAATTTTCGATCTCTTCGTCGCGACGCACCACCAGCCCCAGCACCGGGGTTTGAACACGCCCAACAGAGAGTACGCCCTGATAGCCCGCATTGCGTCCCAGGATGGTGTAGGCGCGGGTCATGTTGATCCCGTACAGCCAGTCCGCGCGAGCACGCGCCAGCGCGGAGACACACAGGGGAATAAATTCGCTGTTGGCGCGCAGGCGCGAAATCGCGCGCTCCACCGCCTGCGGGTTGAGGTCGTTAATTAAACAGCGCTGCACCTGCTGGCGCTTTTCCGGTGCCAGCTCCAGGTAGTCCAGCACTTCGTCGACAAGCAGTTGCCCTTCCCTGTCCGGGTCACCCGCGTGGACCACTTCCGTCGCCTCATGCAGGAAGCGCTTAATGACGTTGAGCTGTTTGGTGACGGAAGGACGCGGTTGCAGACGCCACTTTTCCGGCACGATCGGCAGATCGTTGAGGTTCCAGCGGGCGTAGCGGCTGTCGTAGACATCCGGCTGCGCCTGTTCAAGCAGGTGACCGATACACCAGGTGACCACCTGCCCGTTACCGCATTCGATAAAGCCATCACCTTTGCGATGCGGCTTGGGCAGCACGTCGGCGATGGCTCGCGCCAGACTCGGCTTTTCGGCAATAAACAACCGCATCGAATTAACGGATCTCAATCATCGGGCGGCCACCGCGGGCGGTCACCAGCTCGCCAATGGCCGTCAGGGTGATGCCAAACTCGGCCGCCGTTGCCTGAACGTCAGCTTCTGCTTCCGGCGTCACCGCCAGCAGCAGGCCGCCGGAGGTTTGCGGATCGCACAGCAGATTGCGCCACGCTTCCGGCATTTCGCCCATTAAATGGCCGTAGCTGGCGAAGTTGCGCTGCGTCCCGCCCGGAACGGCGCCCTGAGCAATGTACTCTTCCACGCCCGGCAGCTTCGGCACATCCTGATACCAGACCTGCGCCTGCACGCCCGCGCCCTGACAGACTTCAGAGAGGTGTCCCAGCAGACCAAAGCCGGTCACGTCGGTCATGGCCTTCACGCCGTCGATACTCGCGAATGCCGCACCGGCAAGGTTCATCTGGCACATCACTTCCGTTGCCAGACCAATATGCTCGGGCTTCAGCAGGGATTTTTTCTCGGCGGTTGTCAGTACGCCAATGCCCAGCGGCTTGGTGAGGAACAGCTTGCAGCCCGCCTGCGCGGTGCTGTTGCGCTTCACGCGTTCGGTCGGCACCACGCCGGTGACGGCCAGGCCGAAGATCGGCTCCGGCGCATCGATAGAGTGACCACCGGCCAGGGCAATACCCGCCTGCTGGCAGGCAAAGCGTCCGCCTTCGATGACATCGCGGGCAATCTCCGGCGGGAGGGTGTTAATCGGCCAGCCCAGAATGGCGATCGCCATAATCGGCTTACCGCCCATCGCGAAGATATCGCTGATGGCGTTGGTGGCCGCAATGCGTCCGAAGTCGAACGGGTTGTCGACAATCGGCATAAAGAAGTCAGTGGTGCTGATAATGCTGGTGCCGTTACCTAAGTCATAAACCGCTGCATCGTCACGCGTTTCGTTACCGACAAGCAGGTTCGGGTCGACAAACTTCGCCTGTTCACTGTGCAGGATGGTCTCCAGCACTTTCGGGGAAATTTTACAACCGCAACCGGCTCCGTGGCTGTATTGCGTTAAACGAATGGTTTGCTCGCTCATGGACGTCTCCTGTCATCTCAATCGCGCTATGGTAGCGCTCATTCCATAAAGAGGTAAGTATGACTGTCTGAATTCTGCGGCGGATGCTCAGAATCCAGACAGTTTAGCGCGTGTAATTAAAAACGGCTGACGAAAGGCGTGGTGTCCGGCACGCTAATGGTGCTGGAGGCTTTAAGCTGCGGGGTGCCGAGATAGAGGAAGCCGACAATTTTATCGTGTTCACCGCAGGAGAAGCCTTCCCGCACGGCGGCGCTCCCGGTCAGCGGCCCGGTACGCCAGATGCCGTTAAAGCCCTGCGCGACGGCGGCCATCTGCATTGCCATTACCGCGCAACCGGCAGACATCTCCTGCTCCCAGACCGGCACTTTATGGTCGGCCTGGCATTTTGCGACTACCGCGATGATCATCGGCGCACGGAACGGCGCGTTGCGGGCTTTATCAATCCCCTTCTCATCCTGGCCTGCGGCAACCGCCCCCTGCTCCAGCAGCTGGCTGAAGCGGTCGCGCCCTTCGCCTTCAATAATAAAGAAGTGCCACGGCTGCAATGTGCCATGGTCCGGCGCACGCATTCCGGCACGCAGAATGTTTTCCAGCTGTTCGCCGACGGGGGCCGGGTCGGCCAGGCGGGAAGCGCTACGACGGTTAACAAGCAGTTCAAGTGCGTCCATTGGTTAACTCCTTTCGTGAAATTTACTCACAAAATTAACACGACAGCAGAATTTGTTACAGCGTGGCAGGCGATTCCTGCTGACAAGTGGCGGTTGGGTCATTACGATAACCGCACATTACCGTCCTGTGGCGACGGAAACAGTCCTTTTCTGGTTAGGGAGAATACATGCGAACCCTTTGGCGAATCTTTGCCGGTTTCTTTAAATGGACGTGGCGACTGCTCAACTTCGTCCGCAACCTGGTGATGAATATCTTCTTCATCTTCCTGGTCCTGGTATGCGCAGGTATCTGGATGCATCTCAGCAGCGCCAGCCAGGCGCAGAATTCGACGCGCGGCGCACTGCTCCTCGATATCACCGGGGTGATTGTTGATAAGCCATCGACCAGCAATCGTCTGGGCGTGATTGGCCGCCAGCTGTTCGGCGCGACTTCAGACCGCCTGCAGGAAAACTCCCTGTTTGATATCGTCGACACGATCCGTCAGGCCAAAGACGATCGCAACATTACCGGTATCGTGCTGGATCTGAAAGATTTTGCCGGAGCCGATCAGCCTTCGATGCAGTACATCGGGAAAGCGCTGCGGGAATTCCGCGACAGCGGTAAACCGGTCATTGCCGTCGGCGACAGCTACACCCAGGGGCAATATTATCTGGCGAGCTTTGCTAACAAAATCTGGCTCTCTCCGCAGGGCACGGTCGATCTGCATGGCTTCGCCACAAATGGTCTGTACTACAAATCGCTGCTCGACAAGCTGAAGGTCACTACCCACGTCTTCCGCGTCGGGACCTATAAATCTGCCGTGGAGCCGTTTATCCGTGATGATATGTCCCCTGCCGCCCGTGAAGCGGACAGCCGCTGGATTGGCGAGCTGTGGCAGAACTATCTCGGCACCATTGCCGCTAACCGTCAAATGACCGCTGAGCAGGTCTTCCCGGGCGCGCGCGGTGTGCTGGAGGGCCTGCGCAAAGTGGACGGCGATACAGCGAAATACGCGCTTGATAACAAACTGGTCGATCGGCTGGGTTCCAGCGCTGAAATCGAAAAAGCGCTGACCAAACAGTTCGGCTGGAGTAAAGAGGACAAGAACTACAGCGCCATCAGCATGTATGACTACGCCGCGAAAAAGCCGGATGACAGCGGTGACAGCATCGCCGTGGTGTTTGCTAACGGGGCCATTATGGACGGTGAAGAAACGCCGGGGAACGTCGGCGGGGACACCACCGCGTCGCAGATCCGCGATGCGCGTCTGGATCCGAAAGTGAAGGCGATTGTCCTGCGGGTGAACAGCCCTGGCGGCAGTGTCAGCGCCTCCGAGGTGATCCGTGCTGAGCTGGCCGCCGCGCGTGCCGCGGGCAAGCCGGTCGTGGTCTCGATGGGGGGCATGGCGGCTTCAGGGGGGTACTGGATCTCGACGCCAGCCAACTACATTGTGGCTAACCCAAGCACGCTGACCGGCTCGATTGGCATCTTCGGCGTGATCAACACCGTAGAGAACAGCCTGGATTATCTCGGCGTTCATACCGACGGCGTTTCCACCTCGCCGCTGGCGGATGTGTCCGTGACTAAATCTCTGCCGCCTGAGGTGTCCGAGATGATGCAGCTCAGCATTGAGAGTGGCTATAAGCGCTTCATCACGCTGGTGGCGGATTCCCGTAAAAAGACGCCAGACCAGATTGACCAGATCGCGCAGGGCCACGTCTGGACCGGCCAGGATGCGAAGAGCAACGGTCTGGTAGACAGCCTGGGTGACTTCGACGATGCCGTGAAGAAAGCGGCGGAACTGGCGAAGCTCAAGCAGTGGCACGTTGACTATTATCAGGACGAACCGACGTTCTTCGATATGGTCATGGACAGCATGTCCGGCTCCGTCCGCGCCATGCTGCCGGAAGCGCTTCAGGCGTATCTGCCGGCGCCGGTGGCGACGGCGGCTAAAGCCATGAAAGCGGAGAGCGATAAGCTCGCGACTTTCAACGATCCGCAAAGCCGTTACGCGTTTTGCCTGACCTGTGCGAACGTGCGTTAAAAACCGTCCCCTCTTCCCGTTAAGAGGGGATTTTTTCTTTTGAAGAACAAGAACTCATTACCATGCAGAAGAAATCAATATATGTCGCCTATACCGGCGGTACCATCGGTATGCAGCGCTCAGAAAATGGCTATATTCCGGTTTCTGGCCACTTGCAGCGCCAGCTGGCGCTGATGCCTGAATTCCACCGTCCGGAAATGCCGGACTTTACCATCCACGAATATGAGCCGCTGATGGACTCCTCCGACATGACGCCGGAAGACTGGCAGCATATTGCGGACGATATTAAAGCCCATTACGACCAGTACGACGGCTTCGTGATCCTGCACGGCACCGACACCATGGCGTTCACCGCCTCGGCGCTCTCCTTCATGCTGGAGAACCTGGGCAAGCCCGTCATCGTGACCGGTTCGCAGATCCCGCTGGCGGAACTGCGTTCAGACGGGCAGATCAACCTGCTTAACTCCCTGTACGTGGCCGCTAATTACCCGATCAACGAGGTAACGCTGTTCTTCAACAACCGACTGTACCGCGGGAACCGTACCACTAAAGCGCACGCTGACGGCTTTGACGCGTTTGCCTCACCTAACCTGCAACCGCTGCTGGAAGCGGGGATCCATATCCGTCGTCTGGGCACGCCGCCCGCGCCAAATACTGCAGGCGAGCTGATCGTTCACCCGATCACCCCGCAGCCGATTGGCGTGGTGACGATTTATCCGGGTATTTCCGCCGACGTGGTGCGCAACTTCCTACGCCAGCCGGTGAAGGCGCTGATCCTGCGCTCCTATGGTGTGGGTAATGCCCCGCAGAACGGTGAGTTCCTGAAAGAGCTTCAGGAGGCGAGCGATCGCGGGATTGTGGTGGTGAACCTCACTCAGTGTATGTCCGGTAAGGTCAATATGGGCGGCTACGCCACCGGCAACGCCCTGGCGCACGCTGGCGTGATCAGTGGTTTCGATATGACCGTTGAGGCAACGCTGACTAAACTTCACTATTTACTGAGTCAGGATCTGGATATTGATTCCATTCGCCGCGCCATGATGCAAAACCTGCGCGGTGAACTGACGCCGGACGAATAAGGAGTTCCCATGAAGCAACGCGCCCTGTTACTGGTCGATTTGCAAAATGATTTCTGTGCGGGCGGTGCGCTGGCCGTCGCGGAAGGCGACAGCACCGTAGACGTCGCGAATTCGCTGATTGAGTGGTGTAAGGCTCGTGATGAAGCGGTGGTGGCGAGTCAGGACTGGCATCCGGCAAACCACGGCAGCTTTGCCAGCCAGCACAACGTTGAGCCTTACAGCCAGGGCGAACTGGACGGACTGGCGCAAACCTTCTGGCCCGATCACTGCGTGCAGCAGACGGAAGGCGCTGAGCTGCATCCGCTGCTGAACCAGAAAGCCATCGACGCGGTGTTCCACAAAGGTGAAAATCCAACCATCGACAGCTACAGCGCATTCTTCGATAACGGTCACCGCCAGAAGACGGCGCTTGACGCATGGTTACGCCATCATGAGATCACCGAGCTGATTGTGCTGGGCCTGGCGACGGATTACTGCGTGAAGTTCACCGTGCTGGATGCGCTCCAGTTGGGCTATACCGTGAATGTCATTACCGACGGCTGTCGCGGGGTGAATATTCAGCCGCATGACAGCGCCCAGGCGTTTATGGATATGGCCGCAGAAGGCGCAACGCTGTATACGCTGGCTGACTGGATGGAGACGCAGGCGTAAGCTTTTTTAGCCGTGTGGCGGCTTCGCCTTACCCGGCCTACTTTCTCTGGTTTTGTAGGCCGGGTAAGCATCAGCGCCACCCGGCAAAACCCCCTCCCCGATCTCCCATAAAGTGAACTCCCTCGCATCACAAGCGAAGCGGCGATGGTATTCTCTTCAGGCTGTTTTTTCGCCACGCCTTTTCTGTGGCGTGGTTATTTTTATTCAGTCAAAGAGGAACTTATATGAAACGTTTGCCCTTGCTGGCAGCATTACCCTTGCTTTGCGCGTCACTGGCTTCCGCCGCGCCCCTGATGTCCGTGGGCTACTTCAATGGCGGTGGCGATGTTACCGCCGGACCGGGTGGCGATATCAATAAACTCGATGTCCGTCAGATCACACACCTCAACTACTCGTTTGGTCTGGTCTATAACAACGAGAAAGACGAAACCAACCCTGCACTGAAAGATCCGGCAAAACTGCATCAAATCTGGTTATCACCCAAGGTGGCATCCGACCTGGCGTTACTTCCTCAGCTTCGTAAACAAAACCCGAATTTAAAAGTGCTGCTTTCCGTTGGCGGCTGGGGCGCACGTGGTTTTTCTGGCGCAGCGGCTACCAAAGAGAGCCGCGCGGTGTTTATTCGCTCCGCGCAGCAGATCGTCAGTCAATACGGCCTGGACGGGATCGATCTCGACTGGGAGTTCCCGGTCAACGGCGCGTGGGGACTGGTCGAGAGCACCCCAGCCGACAGGGATAATTTCACCGCGCTGTTAAAAGAGATGCGTGACGCGTTTGGTAAGAAAAAACTGGTCACGATTGCGGTGGGCGCAAATGCAGAAAGTCCGAAAAGCTGGGTGGATGTGAAGGCCATTGCCCCCCTGCTTGATTACATCAACCTGATGACCTACGACATGGCGTACGGGACGCAGTATTTTAACGCGAATCTGTATGACTCCAGCGCCTGGCCAACGGTGGCTGCCGCAGACAAATACAGCGTTGATTTTGTGGTGAATAACTATCTGGCCGCCGGCCTTAAGCCGCAGCAAATGAACCTCGGAATCGGTTTTTACGGTCGTGTACCGAAGCGCGCCGTTGAACCGGGTATCGACTGGAGTAAACCGGACGCGCAAAACAATCCGGTCACCCAGCCCTACTTCGGGCCGCAGGAACTGGGCCTGTTCAAATCGCTTGGCTATGACCTGACCAAAGATACCTACGTGAAATACAACGATATCGTCCGCAAACTGCTAAACGATCCGCAGAAACGCTTTACCGAGCACTGGGACGAACAGGCGAAGGTGCCGTGGCTGTCGGTAAAATCCGCCGACGGGAAGGCGCTGTTTGCGATCTCCTATGAGAACCCGCGTTCCGTGGCGATTAAAGCAGATTACATCAAGGAGAAAGGTCTCGCCGGGGCGATGTTCTGGGAGTATGGCGCGGATGACAACAACCAGTTAGCGAAGCAGCTGGCGGAGTCGCTTGGGATCCCGCACTAAGGTGTAGTGTGCCGGGTGGCGGCTTCGCCTTACCCGGCCTACATAGGAGATTTATTTGAAGGTTGCAATCGGCTTCGGCGTGATGCCGAAGTCTTCTTTCAGTTCGCGCTTACTTTTCATCACCATCTGACCGTTAGTGTCGATGGTCATGTGCTGGGCGTTGGTATTGTGACGCGCCTGCCAAAGCATCACCAGCTGCAAGCTGTTCTCTTTTTGCTCAGGTGTGAGCGCCACACCGTCCGGCCATTTTCCCAGCTCAACGGCCGTCACCAGGCGCTGATAAACCTCCGGGGTCATGCCTGCAATCATGTCATCAATATTCACGATCTCTCCCTTTCAAAGGAATAATTTGCTGAATCGTTTTTTCAACCCTTGGTCTGGTCGCCGTTTTCGTCATCGGTAAAGCTCATCGAAGCCGAATTTACGCAGAAACGCTCCCCCGTCGGCTGCGGGCCATCCGGGAAGACATGCCCGAGATGGGCGTCGCAATTCCCACAACGAATTTCGGTGCGCACCATGCCGTGCGAGGAGTCCGTCAGATAGCGGATCGCATCATCGCTGACAGGCTCGTAAAAGCTTGGCCAGCCGCAGCCAGAATCGTACTTAGTCTGGGAGTTAAACAGCGGTGCATCACACACCAGGCAGTGGTAGACGCCTTCCCGTTTATTGTGCAGCAAACGCCCGGTAAACGGCGGTTCCGTGCCGTGATTTTGCGTTACGTAAAACTGCATCTCTGTAAGGTTTTTTTTCAAATCGTCGGGGTTATGTTGGTTCGACATATGCTTACATCTCGCTGTTGAAACAGACATCTTTTAACCCAGATTCTAACAAAACATTAACACCCGCGCGTGCACTTTTGATCTAAACTTATGTGTCGCGAAAAGGCGGTCAGGCAATTGTGATCAATTTCACATTTTAATCCTGCGAGGCCTTTAAAATTCCGGGCGCAGCCCCCATGTGGTTGCTAGCTCAAAGGGAAAGTGAGGCGAGTCAGTCGCACAAACGTTAGTCACAGGATTGATTTGTCGCAATGATTGACACGATTCCGCTTGACGCTGCGTAAGGTTTTTGTAATTTTACAGGCAACCTTTTATTCACTAACAAATAGCTGGTGGAATATATGACTATCAAAGTAGGTATCAACGGTTTTGGCCGTATCGGCCGTATTGTTTTCCGTGCTGCTCAGAAACGTTCTGACATCGAAATCGTTGGTATCAACGATCTCCTGGACGCTGAATACATGGCGTACATGCTGAAGTACGACTCAACTCACGGTCGTTTCGACGGCACCGTTGAAGTGAAAGACGGCCACCTGGTTGTTAACGGCAAAACCATCCGCGTTACTGCTGAGAAAGACCCAGCTAACCTGAAATGGAACGAAATCGGTGTTGACGTTGTAGCTGAAGCTACCGGTATCTTCCTGACCGACGAAACTGCACGTAAACACATCACTGCGGGTGCGAAGAAAGTTGTTCTGACTGGTCCTTCCAAAGACAACACCCCAATGTTCGTTCGCGGTGCAAACTTCGAAACTTACGCTGGCCAGGACATCGTTTCCAACGCATCCTGCACCACCAACTGCCTGGCACCGCTGGCTAAAGTTATCAACGACAACTTCGGCATCATCGAAGGTCTGATGACTACCGTTCACGCTACCACCGCTACTCAGAAAACCGTTGATGGCCCGTCTCACAAAGACTGGCGCGGCGGCCGTGGCGCGGCTCAGAACATCATCCCATCTTCTACCGGTGCTGCTAAAGCAGTAGGTAAAGTACTGCCAGAACTGAATGGCAAACTGACTGGTATGGCGTTCCGCGTTCCAACTCCTAACGTATCCGTTGTTGACCTGACCGTTCGTCTGGAAAAAGCTGCTTCTTACGAAGAAATTAAGAAAGCAATCAAAGCTGCTTCCGAAGGCCCAATGAAAGGCGTTCTGGGTTATACTGAAGACGACGTTGTATCTACCGATTTCAACGGCGAAGTGTGCACTTCCGTGTTCGATGCTAAAGCAGGTATCGCACTGAACGACAACTTCGTGAAACTGGTTTCCTGGTACGACAACGAAACTGGCTACTCTAACAAAGTACTGGACCTGATCGCTCACATCTCCAAATAAGTTGAGATGAGTGCTTGATCCTAAAAGGCGACTTCGGTCGCCTTTTTTATTGTTTTTAGACAGAGGATTGCTTAATGATTAATAAAATTTTTGCACTTCCGGTAGTCGAACAACTTACCCCTGTGCTCTCCCGCCGTCAGATTGACGGCGCCGATATCATCGTCGTCGATCATCCGCGCGTTAAAGCCTCCGTAGCGCTCAATGGCGCCCACCTGCTCTCCTGGAAACCAGAAGGCGAAGAAGAAGGCCTGTGGCTGAGCGAGGCCACCTCGTTCAAAAAAGGGGCGGCGATCCGTGGCGGCGTACCGATCTGCTGGCCATGGTTTGGTCCGTCAGCGCAGCAGGGATTGCCGTCTCACGGTTTCGCCCGTAACCAGCAGTGGACGCTGAAAGCCCACAACGAAGATGATAACGGCGCGGTGTTGACCTTTGAACTTCAGGCAAATGATGAAACGCGCGCCCTGTGGCCACATGAATTCACCCTCTATGCCCGCTTCAAGCTGGGTAAAACCTGCGAGATTGAACTGGAAGCGCACGGCGAATTCGAAACAACGTCCGCCCTGCACACCTATTTCAACGTAGGCGACATTCAGGCCGTTAAGGTGAGCGGACTTGGCGATACCTTTATCGACAAAGTGGACAACGCGAAAGAAGGCAGGCTGGACGACGGCGTTCAGAGCTTCCCGGACCGTACCGACCGCGTGTATCTGCACCCGGAAGCCTGTAGCGTCATCCACGACAGCGCGTTGAACCGCGGCATTGACGTGGTTCACCACCACCATAGCAACGTGGTGGGCTGGAACCCGGGCCCTGCCCTTTCCGTCAGCATGGCAGATATCCCTGATGACGGTTACAAGACCTTCGTGTGTGTGGAAACCGCGTGCGTGACCGCCCCGCAGAAAACCAGCGAAGAAAATCCGTCCCGCTTAGGCCAAACGATCAAGATTGTGAAGCGCTAATATTTATCAGGCACCATAAAAAACAAACGGGGCGCAAGCGCCCCGTTTTAATACATCACGTTCTGGTCAGAACTTGTAGGTCACACCCACGGAGAAGATGCCGGACCAGGACTTGTCGACCATCGGACTGTCCTTCACTTCGTCGCTCAGACGGGTATAACGGCCAGTACCGTACACGTTCCAGTCACCGAGGAAGTTATACGAGGCGGTGAGTTCCAGGTACGGATCCCAGCCATCATCAGCGCTGTAGCTCTTCAGACCACTGCGGCGAGACTCAGCCTTAGACACGCCATAGTAGTAGTCATTGTAATTCTCGCTGCTGTACTGCACACCGATACCCGGCGTCAGGGTCACCGCGCCGTTGGTATAGCGATAAAGCCACGCCAGATCCCAGATGAAGCCATTGCTGTTGTCCAGGGTATCGCCCGCCAGCGCCGTGCGCAGGAAGCCATACTGGGTATTATGGACGTAAGAAAGCCCGGCCATCAGTGAGCTTCTGCGCTTGTCCAGCTGACGAAGCGCATTGCTGTCGCTGTCGCCTGGTTTAAAGTACGTTGGGTCGTAATAGGCCATGATGGAGAGCTTATCGGCCGTATCGTTCCACAGATAGTAGCCGCCGCCCAATCCATGGAACCAGAAGTTATCGCCTTCATAGGTGACAACGGGGACAGGATAAACGTCGCGGTCATACTGCTTGTACGGGCTGTTGATCACGCCAGCACCCGCGCCAACAGTCCACTGGCTCTCAGCCTGTACGGTGCTCGCTGCGGTAGCGGCAAGGATGCCCAATGCCAGAAGTTTGAGTTTGGTCACAATCCATTCTTTCCTGTAGTCAAATAATCAGCGGGTGAAGTGTAACCGCCATTCCCGTACATCCCAAAATTTTTTGCGCGCGAATCCATTTGATTAACCCGTTATTTTTCATTTTTCAGATGACATCCCGCTTTCATTTATGTGACCGATAAATGAAAAACCCCCTTTTCGCTTATAACCGCAGTGGAAATTTTTGGATGAGTTATTGATATGTCATTGAAAGTAGATTTTATCCGTATGCAAGTTTTGCAATTGCCATCTACGCTTTAATTTAAGAAGAGGTTTTGCTGAACACCCTGCGGTTCATAGCCTTCGACCTGGCACACAGGTTGCTGCTCTGGCAGTGAGGTGCGAAAGATTCTCTTCCGGGAGCCTCCACTACTCATACGAACGGCTCTTATCCTGTGCTAAAAAACGAAAGGACGGCATGCCATGAATATATTCGATCACTATCGCCAGCGCTACGAAGCTGCCAAGGACGAAGAGTTCACACTGCAGGAGTTTCTTACCATTTGTCGGCAAGATCGCAGTGCCTATGCCAATGCGGCAGAACGGCTATTGATGGCTATCGGTGAGCCAAACATGGTTGATACTGCCCTGGAGCCACGGCTTTCCCGTCTTTTTTCGAATCGGGTAGTCGCCCGATACCCGGCGTTTGAAGAGTTCTATGGTATGGAAGATGCCATTGAGCAGATCGTCTCCTACCTGAAGCATGCCGCTCAGGGGCTGGAAGAGAAGAAACAGATCCTTTACCTGCTGGGTCCCGTCGGCGGGGGTAAATCCTCCCTGGCTGAACGGCTGAAAGCGCTGATGCAGCGCGTGCCGATCTATGTGCTGAGCGCCAACGGCGAGCGCAGCCCGGTCAATGACCATCCGCTGTGCCTGTTTAATCCGCAAGAGGATGCGCAAATTCTGGAAAAAGAGTTTGGCATTCCGCATCGCTATCTCGGTACGATCATGTCGCCGTGGGCGGCAAAACGCCTGCACGAGTTTGGTGGGGACATCACCAAATTCCGCGTCGTGAAAGTGTGGCCGTCTATCCTCGAGCAGATCGCCATTGCTAAAACTGAACCCGGTGACGAGAACAACCAGGACATCTCGGCGCTGGTGGGTAAAGTCGATATCCGTAAGCTGGAACATCACGCGCAAAACGACCCGGATGCCTACGGCTATTCCGGTGCGCTGTGCCGCGCCAACCAGGGGATTATGGAATTCGTCGAGATGTTTAAAGCACCGATCAAAGTGCTGCATCCGCTGCTGACCGCCACCCAGGAGGGGAACTACAACGGGACGGAAGGTATTTCCGCCCTGCCGTTTAACGGGATTATCCTCGCCCACTCGAACGAATCTGAATGGGTGACCTTCCGTAACAACAAAAACAATGAGGCGTTCCTTGACCGTGTGTACATCGTCAAAGTGCCTTATTGCCTGCGGATCTCCGAGGAGATCAAGATTTACGAAAAACTGCTCAACCACAGTGAGCTGGTCCATGCCCCTTGCGCACCGGGAACGCTGGAAACGCTGTCGCGCTTCTCGATTCTGTCGCGCCTGAAAGAGCCGGAAAACTCCAGCATTTACTCCAAAATGCGCGTGTATGACGGCGAAAGCCTGAAGGATACCGACCCGAAAGCCAAATCGTACCAGGAATACCGCGATTACGCCGGGGTCGACGAAGGGATGAACGGCCTGTCGACACGTTTCGCGTTTAAGATCCTCTCCCGCGTCTTTAACTTCGACCACGCGGAAGTGGCCGCCAACCCGGTTCATCTGTTCTACGTGCTGGAACAGCAAATTGAACGTGAACAGTTCCCACAGGAGCAGGCTGAACGCTACCTGGAGTTCCTGAAAGGCTACCTGATCCCGAAATACGCCGAGTTTATCGGCAAAGAGATCCAGACCGCCTACCTGGAATCCTATTCCGAATACGGCCAGAACATTTTCGATCGGTACGTCACCTACGCTGACTTCTGGATCCAGGATCAGGAGTACCGCGACCCGGATACCGGCCAGCTGTTTGACCGTGAATCCCTGAACGCAGAGCTGGAAAAAATTGAGAAACCGGCCGGGATCAGCAACCCGAAAGACTTCCGAAACGAGATTGTGAACTTCGTGCTGCGCGCCAGAGCGCATAACAACGGCCGCAATCCAAACTGGACCAGCTACGAAAAACTGCGCACGGTTATAGAGAAGAAAATGTTCTCTAACACGGAAGAGCTGTTGCCGGTTATCTCGTTCAACGCCAAAACCTCAACCGACGAGCAGAAAAAGCACGACGATTTTGTCGACCGTATGATGGAAAAAGGCTATACGCGCAAACAGGTCCGCCTGCTTTGTGAATGGTATCTGCGCGTGCGTAAATCGTCTTAAAACAAGTGCCCGGTAACGCGCTTACCGGGCCAACAAAATGTCCGGCACTTACGGACGCTGCAAGTTGGCAAATGCAGTACGGGGGATATATGACCTGGTTTATTGACCGGCGTCTTAACGGCAAAAACAAGAGCACGGTGAATCGCCAGCGCTTCTTGCGCCGTTATAAAGCGCAAATTAAACAGTCGATCTCCGAGGCCATCAACAAACGCTCGGTGACCGACGTCGACAGCGGCGAATCCGTCTCCATTCCCAACGATGACATCAGCGAACCGATGTTTCATCAGGGGCGTGGCGGTCTTCGCCATCGCGTGCACCCAGGTAATGACCACTTCGTCCAGAATGACAGAATCGAGCGGCCACAAGGCGGAGGCGGCGGTTCTGGCAGCGGTCAGGGACAGGCCAGCCAGGACGGTGAAGGCCAGGATGAGTTCGTCTTTCAGATTTCAAAAGACGAATATCTCGACCTGCTGTTTGAGGATCTGGCCCTGCCGAATCTGAGAAAAAATCAGCACCGTCAGCTCAACGAATACAAAACCCATCGCGCGGGTTATACCGCAAACGGGGTGCCCGCCAACATCAGCGTGGTGCGTTCACTGCAAAACTCGCTGGCGCGACGCACGGCGATGACGGCAGGCAAACGGCGCGAACTGCGCGAGCTGGAAACCAGCCTGAAAGTGGTGGAAAACACCGAACCGGCGCAACTACTGGAAGAGGAGCGCCTGCGAAAAGAGATCGCCGAACTGCGGGCGAAGATCGACCGGGTGCCGTTTATCGACACGTTCGACCTGCGCTATAAGAACTACGAAAAACGTCCGGAGCCTTCCAGCCAGGCGGTGATGTTCTGCCTGATGGACGTGTCAGGTTCAATGGATCAGGCCACCAAGGATATGGCTAAGCGTTTTTATATTCTGCTCTATCTGTTCCTGAGCAGAACGTATAAGAACGTGGAGGTGGTCTACATCCGCCATCACACTCAGGCGAAAGAGGTGGATGAGCATGAGTTTTTCTACTCGCAGGAGACCGGTGGCACCATCGTGTCGAGTGCCCTGAAGCTGATGGATGAGGTGGTAAAGGAGCGTTACGACCCGGCGCAGTGGAACATCTACGCCGCACAGGCATCGGATGGCGATAACTGGGCGGATGACTCGCCCCTGTGTCATGAAATTCTGGCGAAGAAGATCCTGCCGGTGGTGCGCTACTACAGTTACATTGAAATTACCCGTCGCGCCCACCAGACGCTGTGGCGTGAGTATGAGCATCTGCAAGCGATGTTCGATAACTTTGCGATGCAGCACATTCGAGACCAGGATGACATCTATCCGGTCTTCCGGGAACTGTTCCAGAAACAGTCTTCCACCAGCAACGCATGAATCAACAGCCAGCGCTCCCGCTGGCTGTTTTCTTTCAGCCCTCTCCCTCCCGTGCTAATGTAGCAAGCTACGTATTGGCTAATCACAGGTGAAATCGTTATGTCTGATGACGTGACCGGGACGACAACCCATCAGCAGCTAATCAGCTTATTAACCGAGCAGGAGGCGCACTTTCGTGTGGTGGCGCATGAGGCCGTAGGGAAATGCGAAGCGGTCAGTGAAATTCGCGGGACCGATCTCCGCCAGGGAGCAAAAGCGCTGGTCTGTAAGGTAAAAGGCAACGGCGTTAAGAAACATATTCTGGCAATCCTCGCCGCCGATCGGCAGGCCGATCTGAGCCTGCTGGCCAGCCATTTCGGAGGGCTTAAGGCATCTCTCGCCAGTCCGGCCGAAGTGGATGCGCTTACCGGCTGCGTTTTCGGCGCCATTCCCCCCTTCAGCTTTCACCCGGATCTGACGCTTGTCGCCGATCCGTTGCTGTTTGAGCGCTTTGACGAGATCGCCTTTAACGCCGGTCTGCTGGAAAAATCGGTGATTATGGATACCCAGGACTATCTGCGTATCGCCCGTCCTGAACTGGTGTCGTTCCGTAAACAATAAATACAGAGGCTGGCTAACGGTCAGCCGTTTTCCAGCAGCAGCACGGAAGCAATCAAAATAATCGCGATGATAAAAAACGATGAGGAGATAATCAGCGTTTCGACAAACATAGGATCGTTCATGATGCCCTCTGCCTTGCCCATTTCCTTTTTTTTTACTCCCGCATAATGACAGTTAAATGACAATGACACGTCCGCGAAATGACAATTTTTCGCTGAAACGATTCGCTGTTAACTCCCCTCCCCCGTATAAAGTCACTGTTTAAATACTTTATTTGTTACCGGTATCACGAAAAGAAATTTACGTAACCCCGATGCCAGATCTCGCAATTGTTAACCTTTTCATGATGGTTAACCTTGTTTACGGAGCACCTCATAAATAAACCTTACACTGGCAAGGTGAATACAATGACCGAGATAATTACCCGTAAAGAAAAAATCAGTTATGGGTTAGGCGATATGGCGAGCCATATTGGGCTGGATAACGTCATTATTTTTCTGACGTTTTACTATACGGACGTGGTGGGGTTACCTGCCGCATTCGTGGGCACTATGTTTCTTCTGGCGAGAACCGCCGATGCCATAATTGATCCGGCGATGGGCTATATCGCAGACAGGACGCGTACCCGCTGGGGAAAATTCCGCCCCTGGATGCTGTGGCTGGCGCTGCCCTTTGGCGCAAGCTGTCTGCTGACCTACGCCGTGCCGGCGTCGCTCGACCTGCACGGTAAAATGATTTTCGCCACCGTCAGCTATACCCTGATGATGCTGATGTATACCGCAATCAATATTCCCTATTGCTCCATGGGCGCGGTAATTACGCCCGACAACGATGCGCGAATTTCCCTTCAGTCTTATCGCTTTTTCCTTGCCACGCTGGGTGGCGCGTTGTCGACATTCTTTATGATGCCGCTGGCAGAGTTTTTAGGCGGCGACGATAAATTACTGGGCTACCGCTGGGCGATGGCCATTATGGCGACCGTCGCGGTCATCATGTTCTGGATCTGCTTCGCGAATACGCGTGAACGTATTAAGGCTCCCGCCACCCACAATAATTATCTTGCGGAACTGCGGGATTTATTACGAAACGACCAATGGCGAGTTGTCGCCGTCCTGGTATTAACCAATATTGGTTTTGGCGTTATTCGCCTTGGCGCAATGATGTATTTCGTCACTTATTATCTCGGTAGCGCAAGCTATTTTATGTGGATGCTCGGCGCGCATATTCTCGGGAAAGCCGCAGGCAGCGCGCTGGCCAAACGTCTGACGCAGAACGTCAGCAAAGTGCAGATGTTTGGATATTGTTCCGTACTGGCGGGGGTACTCAGCATCGCCCTGTTCTTTGCGCCTAAGTCGGTGCTTATTCTGGTGCCCATGACGTTTATCGTCTCCACCCTTTACCAGGCCACCACCACGCTAATGTGGGTGATGATGGCGGATGTCGCCGATTACGGCGAATGGAAACAGGGCAAACGCATGGACGGCGTGATCTTCTCCACCTTCCTCGCCGTACTCAAGCTGGGGATGGCGATCAGCGGCGCGATTGTTGGCTGGACGCTGGGCTTAAGCGGCTATGTTGCCAATGCCCCGGAACAGACCACCACGGCCATGTACTGCATCATCGCCCTCTTCACCGTCGTGCCTGGCGTCTTGTCACTCTGCGCGTTTGCCACGCTGCGCTGGTACAAGCTCGACGACAGCACAATGCAATCTATCCATCTTGCCAAACACCCTGTTTAGAAGGACGCGTTATCCATGAGTGAGCTGATCCAACATTCCAACAGTATCGAATGGCGTTTTGAACGCCAGATCCTGCGTATTGAACCCTGGGGAGAAAACAGTCTTCGCGTCAGGGCCACCTGCTCCCCGGCATTTGATGACGCCTTACAGGCACTGTTGCCCGCCGCCCCTTGCCAGGCCGAGATTGTCGCCGAAGCGGAAAGCCTGACGCTGCGCAACGGCAATATTACCGCGACCCTGAACCTTAAAGGTCAGCTGGCCTTCTATAATCAGCGCGGCGAACTGCTGCTGGAGGAGATGTGGCGCCAGCGTTCAACGGTGGGTATCGGTGCCAGCGAGAAGAGTCAGGATAAATATGTCAGCGCTCTGAAGCTGGATGGCCGCGAATTTAAACCGCTGATGGGCGGCAAATATCAGCTCACCGTCCGGTTTGAATCGCGTCTGGATGAACGCATCTATGGCATGGGTCAGTATCAACAGCCGTGGCTGGATCTGAAAGGCTGCACGCTGGAGCTGGCTCAGCGCAACTCCCAGGCCAGCGTGCCCTTTATGCAGTCCAGCCTTGGCTATGGCCTGCTGTGGAACAACCCGGCGATTGGTGAAGCCAGCTTTGCAAAAAATCAGACGGAATGGCGCGCCCGCGTCACAGGAGAGATGGACTACTGGATCACCGCCGCTGACACGGTGGCGGAGATCACCCGCCAGTATGTGAAAGCCACCGGTACTCCGCCCCCCGCCCCGGCGTTTATTAGTGGACTGTGGCAGTGCAAATTACGATACCGCACCCAGCAGGAGGTGCTTGAGGTTGCGCGGGAGTATCGCCGCCGTAATCTGCCGCTGTCGGTGATGGTCATCGACTTTTTCCACTGGCCAAATCAGGGCACCTGGTGCTTCGACCCCGTAGACTGGCCCGATCCTGAAGGCATGGTCGACGAGCTGCGCGAAATGGGTATTGCGCTGATGGTGTCGGTGTGGCCAACGGTAGAGGCGCGCAGCCCCCTCTACCCGCTGATGAAAGCCAAAGGCTGGCTGGTCAGCAGTGAGCGCGGCGTGCAGGTCAACCTCGATTTTATGGGCAATACCACCTTCTTTGATGCGACCCATCCAGAGGCGCGGAAATTCGTCTGGGATACGGTGAAGAAAAATTACTACGACATGGGCATTAAGCTGTTCTGGCTGGACGAAGCGGAGCCGGAATACCGCGCCTATGATTTTGACAACTATCGCTACCACGCCGGTCCGGTACTGGAAGTGGGCAATCGCTACCCGCGTGACTTTGCGCAGGGCTTTTACGATGGGCTCCAGGCAAACGGCGAAACCGACATTGTTAACCTGGTACGCTGCGCCTGGGCAGGCAGCCAACGCTTCGGCGTGCTGGCGTGGTCGGGTGATGTCCACTCCTCGTTCCATGCTTTTCGCAATCAACTCGCCGCAGGACTGAATATGGGGCTGGCGGGGATCCCATGGTGGACGACCGATATCGGCGGCTTCCAGGGAGGGAACGTTAACGACCCGGCGTTCCATGAATTGCTGATCCGTTGGTTCCAGTGGGCGGTGTTTACACCGGTACTGCGCATGCACGGCTATCGCGAACCGCAGATCCAACCTCCGGAGCGCTACCGTGACGGTATTCCTCAGTGTAACAGCGGTTCGCCTAATGAGCTGTGGAGTTACGGAGAAGAGAATTACGCCATCATGCAGCACTGGCTTACCGTGCGCGAAACCCTGCGCCCGTATATTGACGCGTTGTACCGGCAGGCTCATCTGCACGGAGACCCGCTCATGCGTCCGCTGTTCTGGCACTATCCGAAGGATAAGCAGAGCTGGGCGTGTGAAGATCAGTATCTGTTTGGTGAAGATCTTCTGGTGGCGCCGGTTATGCAGGCCGGTCAGCGTGAGCGCGATGTCTGGCTGCCGACGGGCAATAGCTGGATCGCCCTCAACGGTGAGCGCTACGACGGTGGGGAGCATATCCGGGTGCCTGCGGCGCTGGAAACCATCCCGGTGTTTATCCGCGAAGGGAGTCCGCTTATCCAGCAACTGGTGGACTGACGTCAGGCAAGTGCCCAAAAATAGACAATTTTTTCAGTAAAGCCTGCCTGCCGTCGCGTTTGCGCGTAAAGTAAGCAGGCTTACTATTTTTGGCAAGGATCCCGTCATGTTCGACCCTACACTACTCATACTTCTGGCCCTGGCTGCTCTGGGTTTTGTCAGCCACAATACCACCGTCGCGATTTCCATTCTGGTCCTGATCATCGTTCGCGTCACACCGTTGAACACCTTCTTCCCGTGGATAGAAAAACAGGGGCTTACCATCGGGATCATTATTTTGACCATCGGCGTGATGGCCCCGATTGCCAGCGGAACGCTACCGGCCTCAACGCTGCTGCACTCCTTTGTGAACTGGAAATCGCTGGTGGCGATTGCAGTGGGCGTTTTTGTCTCATGGCTTGGCGGGCGCGGCGTGACGCTGATGAGCAGCCAGCCTTCTCTGGTGGCCGGGCTGCTGGTGGGCACCGTGTTAGGCGTGGCGCTATTTCGTGGCGTGCCGGTTGGCCCGCTGATTGCTGCCGGACTGGTTTCGCTGTTTATCGGGAAGTCGTAGTCAGGCTGGCGATATAGCGGGCGGGCGTCTGTCCCAGTCCTTTCTTGAACATGGTGATAAAGGCGGTGGTGGAGTCATACCCCAGCGCCTGCGCCGCCTGCTGGACCGACTTTCCGCCGATCAAAAACTGCAATGCGACAATCAGCTGGAGCTGGTGTCGCCAGCGGCGAAAGCTTAAGCCGGTCTCTTTCACCACCAGTCGCGCCAGATTGCGCTCGCTCATGGCAAAGTGGCTGGCCCACTGCGCCAGCGTCTGCCAGGCGGCAGGTTCGTTTGCCATGGTCTCACTCATCAGACGAATTTTCGGATGCGGAGATACCGGCAGCTGGAGATGCTCCTGCGGTTGCAGGGGCAGTTCATCAAACAGGACGTCAACCAGCCTTCCGGTAGCGGGAAGAGGCAGTTCCTCCTGTGACCTGTCCGCGAGCGCCAGCACCAGCTCCCGCACCAGGGGCGATATTTTCAACGTACAGGTACGCGTCGGTAATTCGAGCGCACCGGGTTCAATAAACAGCAGGCAGAGCTGCGCGCCGGGCGTCGCCTTGTTGCTGTGCGGCGTTTGACCCGGTATCCACACCGCATACTGGGGCGGCACCATCAGCATCGCGTTCTCTACTTCACAGGTGATCGCTCCTCCCAGCGCCATAATCAGCTGCCCTTTGCGGTGCTGATGCAGCGGAATGTACTGTTCTTGTGCCACCACGCGGATGCGAAAGGCCACCGCCGCGTCGTGCTGGCTATCGGGATCGTAGCCGTCGAGTCCCAGTCCATACATAAAGTTGTCCGATATTAGCGATAAACTGTCATTTTAGCCTGATTTCAACCACGACTTAAATCGGTATGTTATGCGCTCGCCTGAACGTAAGAGACAATAATGACTACTGCTATTCAACCTTCCGGGAAACAGGGCGCGCTGCTGGTTGCAGGCATCCTGATGATCGCCACGACGCTGCGCGTCACCTTTACCGGGGTCGCCCCCCTGCTCGACACCATCCGACAGGACTATGGCTTAAGCACGGCGCAAACCGGCCTGCTCACAACGCTGCCTCTGCTGGCCTTCGCCTTTATCTCTCCCCTTGCCGCAGGCGTCGCCCGGCGCCTGGGCATGGAGCGCAGCCTTTTTATCGCTCTGCTGCTGATTTGCATCGGGATTGGCGTACGTTCGCTGCCGTCGGCCTCGCTGCTGTTTATCGGTACGGCGATCGTGGGCTGTGGGATTGCGCTGGGCAATGTCCTGTTACCCGGATTAATCAAACGTGATTTTCCGGGCCAGGTCGCAAAACTGACGGGGGCTTATTCGCTGACGATGGGGGCCGCCGCTGCCGCAGGGTCTGCGCTGATCGTCCCGCTGTCGCTGGGGAGTGGTGGCTGGCACGGGGCGCTGTTGATGCTGATGTTCTTCCCGCTGGTGGCGCTGCTGCTGTGGTTACCGCAATGGCGCAAGAGGCCGGCCGCCACCCTGACCGGTGCGGGCGCGTTGCACAATCGGGCAATCTGGCGCTCGGCACTCGCCTGGCAGGTGACGCTTTTTCTGGGCATTAACTCGCTGATTTACTACGTCATTAACGGCTGGTTACCCGCGATTTTACTTAGCCACGGCTACAGCGAAACGCAGGCTGGCTCCATGCACGGACTTCTCCAGCTGGCAACCGCTGTTCCCGGTCTCGCCATTCCGCTGATCCTGCACCGTCTTAACGATCAGCGTGGCATAGCCGGGCTTGTCGCTCTGATGTGCGCCGTCAGTGCGGCCGGGTTCTGGTTCGCGCCGGGGCTGGCCGTCGTCTGGACGCTGGTGTTTGGCTTTGGATCCGGCGCCACCATGATCCTCGGCCTGACGTTTATCGGACTGCGGGCCAGCTCGGCCCATCAGGCCGCCGCGCTCTCCGGCATGGCACAGTCGATTGGCTATCTGCTGGCGGCCTGTGGCCCACCGCTGATGGGGAAAATTCACGATACCGCCGGAGACTGGCGCATTCCGCTGCTGGCCTGCGCGCTGGCTGCGGTAGTGATGGCCCTGTGCGGCATGCTGGCCGGGCGTGACCGGGAGATCACACCCCGCTGACATTCAAGGCAGACCTGACGGTCTGCTTTTTTTATCCCTGCGCCGCCCGCAGCATGGCCTGTACCAGCACCACCGGGCGCCCTTGAAGCGCAGCCCGCTCATGCTGGAACAGGGTGATGACAAAGAAAGGATGGGTCAGCAGCTCTGCCGCGCGGATCTCGCCCTGCTCGTCCCAGCCCGTTACGCGCATGTCGCCCCGCTCAAGCTGGCTGGCAAACTCAGACGAGACGCCGTAATTGCAGTGATAACCTTCCTGAATTTCCGGCTTGCCGTACGCTTTGGCAATCAGCGTGTTGTTCCGCAGCTCAATCGCGTCGGTTTTTTCCACCAGCGAGCAGGCCAGCGGCGCAATCACCATCCTCCCCTCGGTATCGGTTTCGGCATGGCCTGCATCGTGCCAGCCCAGCACATTACGGGCATACTCAATCAGCGCATGCTGGAACCCGCCGCAGGTGCCGAGAAAAGGGATGCTGTTTTCACGCGCGTAACACGCGGCAATAAACGCCGCCTCGGTGTTTTTATACGGGCTTGCCGGTACCAGCCAGATGGCATCGTACCCGACCAGGTCTTCGGGGTTGGTCAGCTCAGGCGTGGCGAGCCAGTCATAATCAGCGGTGAGATCCAGAACCGCAGCGGCGTCGTCAATCGCCAGCGGGATCGCCTGGTGCGCAATAACATCGGGATTGTAATCACCAACCAGCGCAATGCGCAGCGTCGTTTTAACCGGGGAGAGTTCCATGAGAGATTCCTTATGCCGGAGGATTTTCAGATAACATAAGGAACCTCAGACTACCGATCTTTTGCAATTATCACAATACCTTAAATTGGGTGGTTAAACGCCGGGTGCTATAGTGTTCTTGCCGAACGTCGCACGGTAGGAGGAAAACGGATGATTCAATGTAAGCGCGTATATGAACAGGCAACGTCAGACGATGGTTACCGGGTGCTGGTAGACAGACTCTGGCCGCGAGGGATAAAAAAGACCGACCTCGCCTGTGATGAGTGGTGTAAAGCGCTAACGCCGTCCAGCGAACTGCGGAAAGCCTTTCACAGTGAAACGATAGATTTCACCGCGTTCAGTGAAGCCTATCGTAAAGAGCTGGCGCAGCATCAGGATGAAGGCAAACGCCTGGCGGCCCTCGCCCGACAGCAGACCGTGACGCTACTCTATGGGGCGAAAAATACGGAGCAGAATCACGCGCGGGTACTGGCGGACTGGCTGCGTAAACTGTGATTAACCGATTGCCAGCTCATCCACGTTGTGTGGCATCTCGTCGGGAGTAAGCGGCATCAAATGTTCCGGGCGAACAAACGCAAAACCGTGCTGATTATCAAAGGCGTAAACATCACCGGTGACCAGCCACAGCGCACGCGCTGATGTATCAGGTAATTGCGTCATGACGCCGTTAACCGGGTTCACAAAACGCTGGCCCGGCTGACAAAGGCCAAACAGCTCCACGGATTTACCGATATTTCGACGGCCCGCCGTCGTACGCGCACCCACAATTATCGCCATGCTGCCCGGTTTTAACTGAAACATACTTCTTCTCTCAAACGTACCGCCAGAAACTGGCTAAGAATAATCCTAAAGAGAAGTGTATCGCAGTTTTATTGCCGTTGTCATCTGGTCGGTTGCGGGTGATCGCGGCGATAGAGATCCCATTCATCGATCACTTCCCCGCCTGGCAATTTGCACTCGGTACGTACACCCTGCGGGCTTTGAACAGGGATTTGCTCTCCCCCTTTTTCCAGACAGTACACTGACGCCGGATTTGCCATACCAATAGCGTGCGGCGGTTGAGGCGCATCGGGAGGAGGTGTCTTTGTTGAGCATGCGGCCAGCGGTAAAACCAGCGCCAGGAGAAGATATTTCATTATCATGATCCTTCAGGGTGTTGAAAACGTCAGAGTAACGGGTCATCGCCGTTTTCTCCATGATTTCTCCATTAAACCTGCACGATTCATCCCTATAGTGGTGTCTGTTCTCACTCTGACCAGAGAACATCATTCCGTAATCAAGATGTTTTGCCCCGATCTCAACATCGGGGCTTTTTTTAGCCTCTCCTTCATCCGCTTTCAGAAGAATCTATAAAATTAATCCAGTTCATGTTTTACTATGACCGGAGTCTATATTTTCAGCATAACATGCAGATACAGAGGTCTTCTGCATGGGAGTCAACCTGCCTCATGTCAGATATCATTCTTGCCCGTGTTTCAGAAACCCTCTCCACCGAGCAATCTCTCGACAGTCTGGTGCGTCAGCTACTGGAAATGCTGGAAATTGTGACGGATATGGAATCAACCTACCTGACCAAAATCGATATCAACGCGCGTTTGCAGCACATTTTATATGCCCGTAACAGCAAGCAAATGCAGATCCCGGAAGGGTTCAGCGTGCCCTGGGACGAAACGCTCTGTAAGCGCGCCATGGATAGCGACACCTTGTTCAGTAACGAGGTGCCCGACCGCTGGCCGGAGTGTGAAGCGGCAAAAGCACTGGGTATTACAACCTATATGAGCGTGCCGGTTCACCTGGCTGACGGTTCTCTGTACGGCACGCTTTGCGCTGCCAGCACCGCACAGAAACAGTTCAGCGAGCGTGGCGAGCAGGTGATCAGGCTCTTTGCCGGGTTAATTGGTCAGTACATTCAGAAAGAGTCGCTTGTGCTTCAGCTTCGTGAAGCAAATGCGGCGCTCATTGCCCACTCTTACACCGACGCCCTTACCGGCCTGCCGAATCGTCGCGCCATTTTTGAAAACCTTACCACCCTGTTCTCACTGGCGCGCCATCTTAACCGCAACGTCATGATTGCCTTTATTGATCTCGATGATTTCAAGCGAATCAATGATCAGTACGGTCATGAAGCGGGCGATCGGTTCCTCGTTCAGGTCGGCAATCGACTGACTCACCAGCAAACGCAGGACGAAATTATCGGCCGGCTCGGCGGCGATGAATTTCTGGTTGCCAGCCTGAGTCACAGCGATGATGGCGACGCCAGCACAGAGGTCAACGCTATCAAAACCCGCCTCAACGGCCGTATCACGGGTGAATATGGGTTAGGTAATGTCACTATTCTCTATCCCGGTGCAAGCTATGGCGTCGTTATTGTTGATCCTCACTGCACAGATGAAGATAGTGCCCTGCGCACCGCAGACCTCGCGATGTATCAGGATAAAAAAGGAAAAAACAAAACAGGCTTTGTCGCGTTAGATTAAAACCGTACACTCTACGGCCTTATACAAACTCAAACAGGTGATGGCATGAGAATAGGGATCCTCTTTCCGGTGGTTATTTTTATCACGGCAGTAGTGTTTTTAGGCTGGTTTTTCCTTGGCGGTTACGCCGCGCCGGGGGCATAAATGAGAAAAACGACCCTCATCATGCTGATTGTCGCCATCGTGGCCGTCGCCGGTACGCAGTTTGGCTGGTGGTAACGCCCAAAGTAAAAAGGCCGCCCTCAGGCAGCCTTTTTTAACACAGGTCAGATTTAGCTTTTGATTTTTCTGTAGATAAACAGAACAACCAGCGCGCCAATCACCGCGACGACAAAGCTGCCGAAGTTGAAGCCATCAACTCTGCCAAAGCCGAACAGGGTACTGATCCAGCCACCGACGACTGCACCCACAATCCCCAGAACGATCGTGACGATGAAACCGCCGCCATCTTTGCCCGGCATAATCCACTTCGCCAGGATCCCCGCAATCAGCCCAAAGATAATCCAGGATAAAATTCCCATAGCTTTCCTCTCTGTATGGTTTTTGTCATTAAATCAACGACACAGAAAAGGATAGCACAGGATCTGAGAAAGGAAATTTGTGATAAGAATCACACGGTTCGTTTGAGTAAAATCTGAGCAATAAAAATTGCCGTTCCACACTCATCGTGGGGTTGCATCTTTTACTGAGAAAGATTATCTTTCTCATTACTGAATAGTTGAGCAAATCACTCAGGTATTCAGTACGACATTGCTCACATTGCTTCCAGTATTTCTTGCCCACTTTTTAGTGGGCTTTTTTTTGCCTCACCCCACCAAAATCTGGCGTTTTTTCCCATGAGGTGAACCGCTATTCTCTGTGGCTACTGAACAGCAAAGTGAATCTGATAACATGAACGTATCGAGCAAGTTCGTCATCTGCCTTAATCTTGTTTCTGCCAGTACGCTACTGTTACTGCTCTCAACACGGTTTGAGTGGTTCTGAGATGTAATGAGTCGGCATGGTGGCTTTCCTTTCAATTACGTGCGGGCTCAACGCGCATACTTGTAGCTTTAATGACCTGTGTTAAGATCCCTGCACCTCAGGACGTGGCGGGACAGCAGGAAAATGAACAAGGCCATTGCCGTTGCTATCATCTCAACCTTTATGGTCGTCCTGTCGCTGTATGCGGTTAACGCCATTATCGTTGAGCAGCAAAAGGACCGGCAGAGGGAGATCTCCCACACGCTCTTACGCTATTCCGAAGACTTGACGCAAAATATCGCCAGTACGCTTAAAAATACCTCCGCGAAGGGATGCGATAACGCCAGCCTGAACGTCTACCGTAATTTAAAGATGCAGAGTCTCTATTTCGCCGATGTGGGGTTTATTGAAAATGGGAAAATCACCTGCACCGCATTTTGGGGCAAGCTGGCAAATCCCATCGCTCTTCCCTCTGAGCTTCACAACACCCTGAACGGATTCAGTCTGGCGCAATTTTCACAGAAAGATTTTTTTGTAGGCAATGCGACAATTTATAACCATCTTATTATCTTCACATCACGTTCAGCCTACGATAAATTCTCTCCGGTCACCGCCAACTATTCACTTCGTTCTACCACGAAAGATTTCGACCGAACCTTTTTTACCGTTACGTCACCTACAGAAAACCTTAGCCGCTTGTCGTCACTGTTATTCACACAGACCGTGACGCAGTGCAGCACGCGCTGGGATTTGTGCGTTACCGTCACCCACCACAATGCCGGACTGGCATCGCTCTCCCGCGTAGTGATGGTGCTCCTGTGCTTGTTTTTATACTTTATCTGGGTATCCCTGACGCTGTTTTCTCTTCGACTTTATGAAGACCGACGTTCTCTGGAACGAACGCTGGTCAAGGCGGTGATAGCGAATACTATCAGCCTTCATTTTCAGCCCATAATTCGGGTTGCTGATAAGAAAATCGTCGGGGTTGAAGTCTTATCAAGATGGCAGGATAACAATCACAAAGAGGTTTCTCCTGAGCTGTTTATCCCGTTAATTAAAAAAATTGGTCTGTATAACGTTTATTATCAGAACATGATAAAGAAATCCCTGGCGGAAATTGCCGGGCTGGCGGCCGAACATCAGTTAATGATTTCACTGAACGTTGGCCGGACGGAAATTGAAGACGGCAAATTTCTGGCTGTATTACGTCATGCATGCTTAGAGAACGCTATTCCCTTATCGTTAATCAAAGTTGAGTTATCCGAGAATGGCGTTTCCACCTCGGCCATCCTTGAAGGGTTTTGTGAGGATCTTAAATCGGCAGGCGTCAAAATTTCAATAGACGATTTTGGCGTGCAAAACTCTAATCTGGCAAGGCTGTCCAATCTCAAATATGACGAAATCAAAGTGGATAAGTCGTTAGTGGATGGCATCAACGAGCATTATAAACAGGATATCCTGGTGATCTTTAGCGACGCGCTCGCTAAACTGCACAAAACCCTGGTGTTTGAGGGAGTCGAAAGCGAAACGCAATATCAGTTCATCGCGCAGAGATACCCCGATGCCCTCGTGCAAGGCTGGTACTTTTCAAAATCACTAACCCGGCACGACCTCGCCAGCCTGCTGGCTTACTCAGCGCGATGAAGCGTTATTCATTGCCCCATTGATTCAGGAAGTTCGCAATATCGTCAATGCGCGCTTCATCTATCTCCGCCTGGACAGCCATCTCCCGCTGCGCCTCTTCACTGATTTCCTCATTGTTGTATAAGCGAGTGAGCAGCAGCTGAAAATAGTGTGCCAGTGGCGTACGCTCCGCCTCTTCTGGCGGTTTTGCCGTTTCAGTCGCATACTCGTCGACGATGTCATAATACTTGAGCGGGATATCATGGGTCATAGCGTTGTTTTCCGTCTTGTGTGCATAAAAAACGGGAACCCTCAGGCTCCCGTTGTCATTTAACCCAGCGAGTGGATTACATGTTCGCGATAATCGCGTCGCCAAACTCTGAGCATTTCAGCAGTTTAGCGCCTTCCATCAGACGTTCAAAGTCATAGGTGACGGTTTTCGCGTTAATCGCGCCTTCCATACCCTTAACAATCAGGTCTGCGGCTTCGAACCATTCCATATGACGCAGCATCATCTCTGCGGACAGAATGATAGAGCCTGGGTTGACTTTGTCCTGGCCTGCATATTTCGGTGCAGTACCGTGAGTTGCTTCAAACAGGGCGCACTCGTCACCGATGTTCGCGCCCGGGGCGATACCGATACCACCCACCTGTGCTGCCAGCGCATCGGAGATGTAGTCACCGTTCAGGTTCATACAGGCGATCACGTCATATTCAGCAGGACGCAGCAGGATCTGTTGCAGGAACGCATCGGCGATCACATCTTTAATGATGATCTCTTTACCGGTGTTCGGGTTTTTAATTTTCTGCCATGGGCCGCCGTCGATCAGTTCACCGCCGAACTCTTCGGTCGCCAGCTGGTAGCCCCAGTCTTTGAACGCACCTTCGGTGAACTTCATGATATTGCCTTTGTGAACCAGGGTCACAGAGTCACGATCGTTGGTGATAGCGTATTCGATGGCGGCACGCACCAGACGCTTGGTCCCTTCTTCGGAGCACGGCTTGATGCCTATGCCGCAATGCTCAGGGAAGCGAATTTTCTTCACGCCCATCTCTTCGCGCAGGAATTTAATCACTTTTTCTGCATCAGCAGAATCCGCTTTCCATTCGATACCGGCGTAGATGTCTTCAGAGTTTTCACGGAAGATGACCATGTCGGTCAGTTCCGGGTGCTTAACCGGGCTTGGAGTGCCCTGGTAGTAACGCACCGGACGCAGACACACATACAGATCCAGTTCCTGACGCAGCGCCACGTTCAGGGAGCGAATGCCGCCGCCAACTGGCGTGGTCAGAGGGCCTTTGATAGCAACGCGATAGTCGCGGATCAGGTCCAGCGTTTCGGCTGGCAGCCAGACGTCCTGGCCATAAACTTGAGTCGATTTTTCACCGGTGTAAATTTCCATCCAGGAAATTTTACGCTCGCCTTTGTAGGCTTTCTCAACAGCGGCATCAACCACTTTCAGCATTGCCGGGGTAACGTCTACACCGATACCGTCACCTTCGATGAACGGGATAATCGGGTTGTGAGGAACGTTAATCTTGCCGTTTTGCAGGGTGATCTTTTTACCTTCCGCCGGAACAACTACTTTGCTTTCCATTAACCTCTCCTTCGAGCGCTTCTGGTTGTTACTGATCTTATGTTAATAAATTGTAATGAGCCTTCCGATAGTACCTGATTGTCCGACGCCATGAAAGGTCTTCGTTATTAGGCTATAATGCGGCAATTGATAACGCCTGAAAATACCATGACGAAAACTTATTTTAGATGAATCATAGTATTTTGTGCATTTTTCAAGAATTCAATCTGACATCAATTAGTTATACCAGATTCCACACAACAAAAAACCCTGCCAGAGTTAACTAACAGGGTAAATTTTGGTCAAAGTTTGACATCCCTCGATTCAGCAACTAACCATTCACTCCCACATATGGGAAAGTTATCAAAAGTCATGGATGCGCTACGCTGCAACGAGTAACTTGTGACTTCAACATTCTCTGAGGTTCAAATGAAAACTAAGCTGTCCATTCTGGCTATATCTTTGGTGCTGATGTCAAATGCATATGCGGAGGATTTATCCATCATCGCGGTTGATACGGATGCTTGCGCGGTATCCCTTTCCAACGGTACTGTGTTCGTTATGGACTGTGAAGAAGTTAAATCCCTTGTGATTGGCACACCCGTCCCTGACGATATACGTCAACGTTATGGAATTGAATCTCAGGATGACGAAGAAGATGAAGAGTAAACACTCCGGTCTTCGGTATAAATTATTTTCAGGTAAATCTCATAAAAATTAAAGTGCCTGTCCCAAATTCTTTTGCCATACTCCCCCCTAATACTAAAAAGATCTGTCAAGAGACTATCCTGACAGACCTTTTGTTTCAACCTGAGTAATCCATCAGGCTAGTTACATACTCATTCTTTGGGTTTTACATGGCTCCAAATCGCACAAGCGAGCAGATGCAGCAGGTAGGCCCATACCGCTGAGAATGCACATCCCAACAATCCAAAGTAGAAAAGTAAGTCTGGAACGTCGCCACAAATTATCAGAATGGCAGTGAATGCAAGCACACACCAAAAACCTTTCAATACATATCCAGACAATGCTTTAAAATTAGTCATTTTGAAATCTCAAAGTAAACACTCATACATTCTCGCTATCAGGAGTGCGCGAGAGATTACACAATCTTATTCGCTGAACCAATACCATTCATTGATGTATACATGGCACTTCTGCATTCACATCACAATCCCACAATGTCTACACTGGATTTGTCCTATGTCGAGGTGTAAATTTGCAAGCCCTCACTCCCAAGAAAAAATTCATTATGAAGCGTATAGCAAGAAATCCAGGTAAGTTTGAACCCCTTGAATTATTTACAGCTATTGGACGAGAACAAGGCTATAACTTGCAAGACCCTGGTCATGTAGAAGATTTTATGACCAAAGTTAGTGCAGCCTTGAAGGCATCTCAGGAAAATTTATCACTTATACATGGCAAGCGAATTGAGACACTCTTCAAACACCTTGCTGCGGGGCTTGGAGGATGTCTTTTCATAAAATCCGAAGATGCAGGTGAAGCGATTGCTATTGATGCAGATATAATACCACCTGATTACAGACTGATTTTGAATGATGGTACTCATATTTTTGTTGAGGTTAAAAATTGCAACCACCCTAACCCACAAGATTTATTCGAGCTTAGAAAGAGCTACTCAGACAAAATTGAAAAGTATGCTCAACTTCATGGAATCCCTGTGTATTATGCTATTTACTTTCGCTGCATTAATCGATGGGTATTGCTCCGAAGAGAGGTTATGAAAGAAACTGAACATCATCACTCTACCAATCTTATGCACGCCCTCGCGAACAATGAGATGGCACTTTTGGGTGATATGATGATTGGTACGAGGCCTGATTTAAAATTTGAATTAGTTCCAGATGAAACAAAAGAATGTAGAGTGAGCGAAGATGGACAAGCGTATTTCACTCCAAAAGAAGTCAATTTTTATTGTAATGATGTAAAGATAGAAGACCCCCTTGAAAAAAACCTTGCATTTTATCTCATGAATTTTGGCGAATGGAATTCCAGTGACTCTACAGCAGTCATGAGTGATGAGGACAACCTAATTAGCGTGTTTTACACATTCGAGCCTCATAGCCGTGAAAATATGGAAGATAGCGGTTTTGAGCTGATTGGAAATCTAAGCACAATGATAACCGCTGCATTCAACGCACAGACAGTTCGTGAGCAGACCGTGACCGCTATTGATACCAGACACGAGCCAGAAGTTTTTGGAATTACCATCCCTAAAGATTACAAAGGTAAGGTTTTACCACTCTGGAGAATTAAGCAACAACCCAACCCTGATTTTGCGATTAAATAAATTCTTGAACAGGGGCGTTTCGCCCCTTTTTTATTGGTGACTATGCAGCATCATTCGCAACTTGAGTAAAGTAGTGCTTTCATTATCAGTTATACTGAAGCAATACCGCCCTTTTGAAAAATTATTTAATTGCTCGATATAATAATTACCCATTGGGTCATATCTGTCTGAATGCAACCATGTGAACAGCTTTTGAAGTTCGTAACTTAAAGCGTAATTCGGTAAACTTGAAAAAATAACACCTTCCGTTGTAGTCAAGTCAACCAGAGTCATGTTTTGCAAATTACATCTAATCTCTTCCACCACAGGAAGCAGTTTCCCTTGAAATTCATTAGCCTCAACCAACAAATGAGCTTCTTTTATATCTGCTTCAAAGAGATAGATTAACTCCTGCACTTCCATTTTGTAATAATCATTATCACCTCTACTAACAACCTCTGAAAGCAAGACTTTCAATTCTTCATGTATGTTGCCGCTCTTAGGGATAACTTTAATAATGAGTGTTTCGTAGTGCTTGTCACGTATTGCTACAACTGCATCTTTCAGCCCTACTAAGTATTCATATCTTTCTTTGAGGAAAATTAAAAGTTCATTAATCTTAATCCCAAAAATAACATCATCCTTGCCAGGTATATTATTGTAAATACTTACAGTAAAGTCATTTCCGTTGAAAGCATGAAAATGAGGCCAACTTGCAAACATTCTCTCACCATTATTGCAAAGGTTAGTAGGGTGAGCACCAAAAATTGACCTTACTTCTTTAAAATACTCATCATCTTTCTTGTTTGATAAGTGCGCTATTTTATTTGAAAAAACGTGATTGAACTCATTAAAAGGCCACCTCACTAATTTATGGTCATTTTCAATTATTCGATGCAACTGTTGCAATGCCTCTACTGCAATATCTATTGACGAAATTAGTGAGTAGACTTGCATAGCTTTAACATCAATATCCTTTGAGAACTCAGGGAAATTAGTGATGTACCGTACAGAGACACTTATCCAATCCATGCAAGAGCATATTGGGCTAAATTGGTTCTTCCCTCCCCTATGAGAAAAATAGTGATACGCGAACTCCCCTTCATTTACAACATCCCTAAAATCAGTAATTAGAGTGTCATTCAAAGAAGCGCTAAATTTTTTTATAATTTCGTTCATGCTAACCCTCGTTGATATTGGGGTAATCTGGTTCTATTTCGGGGAAATCCCTGTCATCCATAAACTCCCCACTGGACGGAGCAAGGTTGTAAACCGTCGGCATTGCATCATCTAAACCAAGGATTCTCTCAACATCAGTAATACCTGTGTTTTCTTTGGCAGTGATAACCAACCTCGAACCATCCACATCACCGTAAAGGGGAAAGTTCATCAGTGCATTCCCATTGACCAGTTTGATATGAACTCTATCGAAGAGTGAATCCAGTACGATACGTTCAATATTACGACTGATGACCAGTTGCATTTTCAACCTGTCGCTATAGTCATCATAATTCAAATCTGAAAGTGTATTCTCAGTTCTGACTTCCATCTTGCGACGAACTACCACGAGTTGTCTCTCGTACTCTTCCTTTTCGTTGGCACGTTTGGAGATACGTTCGTTGATACTCTTACGACGAGGTTTATCTGCACGAGGGATTTCTTCAAGGTCATCATAGTAACCTTCGAGGATATTCGTCAGATGGTCAATTTTCGCCTGTAACACTGCAACGGGATTTTCCTCTGTACTGACATCCATAGATTTCAGCAGCGGGAACATTCTTGTAATCAGACTCTGTTCAAAGTCATAGCGCGGTAACGATGGAGCATCACAGACTTTATCATGATGACCGATACACCGTATTCTTCCCCAATATCCAGGTTTCGCACCATTTAGAAAAACATTACCTTTGCAGTAGCGACACTTTACGAGACCTTTAAACAGGAATACTGTCTCAGGATATTGCTTCTTCTCACGACTGCGTACAGTAGGAACATTCAGGTCATTGACGGCATAAAACAGGTCTTTGGTAATCGCTGAGGGGAAGTATTCTTCAATCTCTTTGTATTTGTCGTTCACTTTGGATGCAGGGAGCACACCGATAACTGAACGACTGTGTAGCAGAGTCCTGATTGAATTTGGTAGCCAACGTTGAGCACCTTTACGTTCATTGAGAACGGGTTCACCCCTGTTAGTCATAGTCTCTGCAATACCCTGATATGTGTGACCAGCAAGGCGCATTTCGAAGATTTCCTTCACCAGTTTCTGCTTTGCGGGGTCAATCTGCATCTTCCCTTTTTGGTCAAGGTAAATCCAGCCTGGTAGATTTCTTGTCACCAACTTCTTACCAAGTTTGGCAAGTTCATAGTTGCGTTCTTTGGAACTGGAGACACGTTCAGATTTGATGTCTGACTCTTCCCTACCACGTTCAGCTACTGCGATGATTTGCATAGCACCAATAAATGTTTTCAAGTCTGAACGCTGGATAACCTGACGGTCAAGAATGCTGTGTACAACACAACCAGTAGAGGTCAATCGACGTAGGATTGCTGTTGCTTCCTCATGCCCTTGTCTCGAAAGTCTATCTATGGATTCGAGGATAATTGGTGTCCCTTCTGGATAACCACCAGCTTCAACTTCCTCAATCAATCGACCTAACGCACCTGCAAGTAAGTTTTCACCTGTCCAACCTGACAGCCCCTTATCCGTGTAGAATTTGACCTCATACACTTTACCGTGATGAGTTTTCTGGTCTTCTACCCATTTATTAATTAGGCTTTTCTGACGATGAATGGTGGAACCTGCACCTTGAAGTTTTGACGAGTAACGCATGTACCCGATAGCAACACACATAGCTTTGAATCTCTCGAATCGCCTTATGGAGGGCATTATATGAGCAATGCCCGTAAATACTATAATGATTCTAAGACTTCTTTTAGAAAACACCGGGTTGAGCGATTCAGCTCACGACAAGCCACCAGAAGAACGCCAGAACCCCAGCCAACGCGGGTCATACTGTTCAATAAACCCTACGATGTATTGCCGCAGTTTACCGACGAGGCCGGGCGCAGCACGCTGAAGGATTTTATCCCCGTTCAGGGGGTCTACGCGGCCGGGCGTCTGGATCGCGACAGCGAGGGGCTGCTGGTGCTTACCAATGACGGCGTGCTCCAGACCAGGCTTACTCAGCCGGGCAAACGTACCGGAAAAATTTACTATGTGCAGGTTGAAGGCGAGCCGGACGACGCGTCGCTGGCAAAGCTGCGTAACGGCGTAATGCTGAACGATGGTCCTACCCTGCCAGCTGGTATTGAGCGCGTAAATGAACCCGAGTGGCTGTGGCCGCGCAACCCGCCGATTCGTGAGCGCAAATCGATTCCCACCAGCTGGCTTAAAATCACCCTTTATGAAGGCCGCAACCGACAGGTCAGGCGCATGACTGCGCATGTGGGCTTCCCTACCCTGCGACTCATTCGCTACGCCATGGGCAGCTACACGCTGGACTCGCTGGCTAACGGGGAATGGCGGGATGTTACCCCTAAGGAGAACTGATGTTTAAACCCCATGTTACGGTCGCCTGCGTGGTCCACGCGCAGGGGAAATTCCTGGTGGTGGAAGAGACCATCAACGGCAAAGCGCTTTGGAATCAGCCAGCCGGGCATCTTGAAGCCAACGAAACCTTATTGCAGGCAGCGAAACGCGAGCTCTGGGAAGAGACGGGTATCCGCGCCGAACCGCAGCACTTTATCCGTATGCATCAGTGGATAGCGCCTGACCAGACACCTTTCCTGCGCTTTTTATTCGCCGTTGAGCTTAACGAAACGTGCGCCACTGAACCGCACGACGACGATATCGATCGCTGCCTGTGGGTGACCGCAGACGAGATCCTGAACGCGCCAAACCTGCGCTCGCCGCTGGTTGCGGAAAGCATCCGCTGCTGGCAGTCTGCGGCTCGCCTGCCGCTGGATGTCATTGCAGAATTTAACTGGCCGTTTACAGAGGGTGTCAATGGTGGGGGGGCGTGATAGAATATGCCGCCTTGAAGTTCAATGTCGTGAGTATTCCATGTCAGATAACAGCCAGAAAAAAGTGATCGTCGGCATGTCCGGCGGTGTCGATTCCTCCGTTTCCGCCTACCTGTTGCAGCAACAGGGCTATAAGGTGGAGGGCCTGTTCATGAAGAACTGGGAGGAAGACGATGGCGAGGAATACTGCACTGCCGCTGCGGATCTCGCCGATGCGCAGGCCGTGTGCGATAAGCTCGGCATCGAACTGCACACCGTTAACTTTGCCGCAGAATACTGGGACAACGTTTTTGAACTCTTCCTCGAAGAGTACAAAGCGGGCCGCACGCCAAACCCGGATATCCTGTGTAACAAAGAGATCAAATTCAAAGCCTTCCTGGAATTCGCCGCGGAAGATCTGGGCGCAGACTACATTGCGACCGGCCACTACGTGCGTCGCGCGGATGTGAATGGTAAAAGCCAGCTGCTGCGCGGTCTGGATGGCAATAAAGATCAGAGCTACTTCCTCTACACGCTGAGCCATGAACAGATTGCCCAAAGTCTGTTCCCGGTCGGCGAGCTGGAAAAGCCGGAAGTGCGTAAGATTGCTGAAGATTTGGATCTGATCACCGCGAAGAAAAAAGACTCCACCGGTATCTGTTTTATCGGCGAGCGTAAATTCCGCGAGTTCCTGGGGCGCTACCTGCCTGCACAGCCGGGCAAAATCGTCACCGTTGACGGTGATGAGATTGGTCAGCACCAGGGGCTGATGTACCACACTCTCGGCCAGCGTAAAGGTCTGGGTATCGGCGGCACCAAAGAGGGCAGCGAAGATCCGTGGTACGTGGTCGACAAAGATGTCGAAAACAATATTTTGGTGGTGGCTCAGGGTCACGACCATCCGCGCCTGATGTCCGTTGGACTTATCGCGCAACAGCTGCACTGGGTCGATCGCGAGCCGCTGAAAGGCACGCTGCGCTGCACCGTGAAAACGCGCTACCGCCAGACGGACATCCCTTGCACCGTCACCGCACTGGATGACGATCGCATTGACGTGCGTTTCGACGAACCGGTTTCCGCCGTTACCCCTGGCCAGTCAGCTGTTTTCTACAGCGGCGAAATTTGCCTCGGCGGTGGGATCATTGAACAGCGCCTGCCGCTGCCTGCTGTTTAAACCGTTTGCACACATAAAGGAGACCGTGTGGCGAAGAACTATTACGACATCACCCTGGCGCTGGCGGGAATTTGCCAGTCAGCCCGTCTGGTGCAACAGCTGGCGCATCAGGGTCATTGCGACGCTGATGCCCTGCACGTTTCACTCAACAGCGTTATCGATCTTAACCCAGGCTCCACGCTGGGCGTCTTTGGCGGCAGTGAAACCAATCTTCGTCTCGGTCTTGAAACCCTGCTCGGCGTGCTCAACGCCAGTAACCGTCAGGGGTTGAATGCGGAACTGACCCGCTACACCTTAAGCCTGATGGTGCTGGAACGTAAGCTGAACGCGGCGAAAGGCGCAATGAATACCCTGGGCGATCGCATCGCCGGGCTACAGCGCCAGCTCGACCACTTTGACCTCCAGTCTGAGACCCTGCTGAGCGCGATGGCCGGTATCTACGTCGACGTAATTAGCCCGCTCGGCCCGCGTATTCAGGTCACCGGTTCGCCTGCCGTATTGCAAAGCCCACAGGTACAGGCGAAGGTACGCGCTTCGCTGCTGGCAGGCATCCGTGCCGCCGTGCTGTGGCAACAGGTCGGCGGTGGCCGCCTACAGCTCATGTTTTCTCGTCATCGCCTGACGACTCAGGCAAAACAAATTCTTGCTCATTGTTAACCTCCCGGAGTTGCGAATTATGGAATTATCCTCACTGACCGCCGTATCCCCTGTCGATGGACGCTACGGCGATAAAGTCAGCGCGCTGCGCGGGATCTTCAGCGAATATGGCCTGCTGAAGTTCCGTGTTCAGGTTGAAGTGCGCTGGCTGCAAAAGCTGGCCGCCCAGACAGCAATCAAGGAAGTTCCTGCTTTTGACGCAAAGGCAAACGATTACCTTGATAAAATCGTTGCTGAGTTCAGCGAAGAAGATGCCGCGCGTATTAAAACCATCGAACGCACCACCAACCACGACGTGAAAGCGGTTGAATATTTCCTGAAAGAGAAAGTGGCAAGCGTCCCTGCGCTGCACGCGGTATCTGAATTTATTCACTTCGCCTGTACCTCTGAAGATATTAACAACCTGTCTCACGCGCTGATGCTCTGTACTGCACGCAAAGAGGTGGTACTCCCTTACTGGCGTAAAATCATCGATGCGGTGAAAGCGCTGTCCGTGGAGTACCGCGATATTCCGCTGTTGTCCCGTACTCATGGCCAGCCAGCAACCCCATCCACCATGGGTAAAGAGATGGCGAACGTAGCGTACCGCATGGAACGCCAGTATCGTCAGCTGGAGCAGATTGAGATCCTCGGCAAAATCAACGGCGCGGTGGGTAACTACAACGCCCACATTGCGGCGTACCCGGAAGTGGACTGGCACCAGTTCAGTGAAGAGTTCGTGACGTCTCTGGGGATCCAGTGGAACCCGTACACCACCCAGATTGAGCCGCACGACTACATCGCTGAGCTGTTTGACTGCATTGCGCGCTTCAACACCATCCTGATCGACTTCGATCGTGACGTCTGGGGCTACATCGCCCTGAACCACTTCAAGCAGAAGACCATCGCCGGGGAAATCGGTTCGTCCACCATGCCGCACAAAGTGAACCCAATCGACTTCGAAAACTCCGAAGGTAACCTGGGCCTGGCGAATGCCGTGTTGCAGCATATGGCGAGTAAGCTGCCGGTCTCCCGCTGGCAGCGCGACCTGACTGACTCCACGGTGCTGCGTAACCTGGGCGTGGGTATTGGCTACGCGCTGATCGCCTACCAGTCCACCCTGAAGGGTGTGAGCAAGCTGGAGGTGAACCGCGACCGTCTGCTGGACGAGCTGGATCACAACTGGGAAGTGCTGGCGGAGCCGATTCAGACCGTGATGCGTCGTTATGGCATCGAAAAACCGTACGAGAAACTCAAAGAGCTGACCCGCGGTAAACGCGTTGATGCTGAGGGTATGAAACAGTTTATCGATGGTCTGGCGCTGCCCGAAGAAGAAAAAGCGCGCCTGAAAGAGATGACCCCGGCAAACTATATTGGCCGCGCCATTACTATGGTTGACGAGCTGAAGTAATCACCCTCCCCCTTTCCACCCGGAAAGGGGGCTGCTTATCATCATCGTGTCGACGTTCACACCCCGTTACAGGCTCTGCCGGGATTACAACCTGTTGTCAGGCTGGTGGTTATTTTTCGCCGTGGAATAACTTTCCGGAATATATCGTTTTAAGCCGAACGGGCACAGCCTGAACTGGCACGGGGTCTCAACCGTGCATGGCCGATCCATCTCCTGCCGGTTACCTGGACACGCGTTTTTCTGTTTGAACCCCATCCAGCCAATTGATGTATAGGGCATTGCCTGCGCTATCCATACCCTACGCCGCCGATCGTTAATCAGGATACCCTGGTTTGAGGTGGTGATGATTTCACCGGCACGAACGTAATAATCCCCTTTTAGCCAAAGGATATAATTCAGGCCATATTGTGTTTCAACTTTGCAAAAGATGGTTCCACTTTCCGGGCTCGCAATAGTCTCAACAACCTTCCATTCCATAGAATCCTCTTTACTCGCTATATTGCTGTTTTGTTGTGTAAAAATGCTGATTTTCTGGCACATCTTATGCAAATCTAATTTCGCACCATAAAATAAGCGTAGACAAAGACAGACATAGTGAGAACATCCTTACAAAAAAAAGGGCAATCTTTACAAAACTGGCGTGCCCGTTCTGTCAAAAAAGCGACTCGCCTTCAACCGTTCATAAACGGATGGATGTTTTATCCGGATTGCGGAAGCGTGCGAAAACAAGTCAGTTTATATTACCCGCGCCTTCTGGGGGCGTATGAGGCATATGTGAGGTGGGTGGGCGATATGAAACAGGATCAGGTCAACATACTTAATAATCAGATGCCTGGCGTAATGCCACCTGTCTTCAGAAGCATGAAAAAAATCATTTAATTTCATAACGCTGGTGTCAACCTGGATAATCAGCGTTAAACTATTCATACCATTTATAAAGGGAGAAATGATGATGCGCGTACTGGTTGTTGAGGATAACGCATTGCTACGTCATCACCTGAAAGTTCAACTTCAGGAGATGGGTCATCAGGTGGACGATGCTGAAGACGCAAAAGAGGCCGATTATTATCTCAATGAACACCTGCCGGACATCGCCATTGTCGATTTAGGGCTGCCGGATGAAGACGGATTATCTCTTATCCGCCGCTGGCGTAGCCATGACGTTTCCCTGCCGGTACTGGTGCTGACTGCTCGCGAAGGCTGGCAGGACAAGGTTGAAGTGTTGAGCGCAGGCGCAGATGACTACGTGACCAAACCCTTCCATATTGAAGAAGTCGCCGCGCGTATGCAGGCGCTGCTGCGCCGCAACAGCGGGCTGGCGTCACAGGTGATCTCTCTGCCGCCGTTCCAGGTGGATCTCTCCCGCCGCGAATTTTCAATAAATGATGAAGTAATCAAGCTGACCGCATTCGAATACACCATCATGGAAACGCTGATCCGTAACAACGGTAAAGTGGTGAGCAAAGATTCCCTGATGCTTCAGCTTTATCCGGATGCCGAACTGCGCGAAAGCCACACCATTGACGTGCTGATGGGCCGCCTGCGCAAAAAAATTCAGGCACAGTACCCGCACGACGTGATTACCACCGTGCGTGGTCAGGGCTACCTGTTCGAATTACGCTAAATGAAAGGGATTTTGCGCCACATTTTACCCCTTTCACTGCGGGTTCGCTTTCTGCTGGCAACCGCCGCCGTCGTGCTCGTGCTGTCCCTCTCTTACGGAATGGTGGCGTTGGTCGGGTACAGCGTAAGCTTCGATAAAACCACCTTCCGCCTGCTTCGCGGCGAAAGTAATCTGTTCTATACCCTGGCGAAATGGGAGAACAACCAAATCACCGTCGAGATGCCGGAAAACCTGAACCAGCAGAGCCCAACGCTGGCACTCATTTACGATGAAAAAGGAAAATTGCTGTGGGCGCAGCGCGACGTCCCCTGGCTGAAAAAGCGCATCCGTCCGGAATGGCTTAAAACCAATGGTTTTCACGAAATTGAAGCCGACCTCAACTCTACCAGCATCCTGCTGCGTGACGATCGGGCGTTACAGAACAAGCTCAATGAGATCCGCGCTGAAGATGACGACACGGAGATGACCCACTCGGTGGCCATCAACCTGTATCCCGCTACTCTGAACATGCCGCAGCTGACCATTGTAGTGATCGATACGATACCGGTTGAGCTAAAACGTTCGTATATGGTCTGGAACTGGTTCGTGTACGTTCTGGCTGCCAACCTGCTGCTTGTGATCCCTCTCCTGTGGGTTGCTGCTTGGTGGAGCCTCCGCCCGATTGAATCCCTTGCCAAAGAGGTGCGCGAGCTGGAGGAACATCACCGCGAGAAGCTTAACCCTGAAACTACGCGCGAACTGACCAGCCTGGTGCGCAACCTCAACCGCCTGCTGAAAAGCGAACGTGAACGTTACGACAAGTATCGCACGACGCTCACCGATCTTACGCACAGCCTGAAAACCCCGCTGGCAGTGATGCAAAGTACACTGCGTTCAATGCGCAGTTCGAAAATGAGCGTGGATGACGCCGAGCCGGTAATGCTGGAGCAAATCAGCCGTATTTCACAGCAGATTGGTTATTACCTGCACCGCGCGAGCATGCGTTCCGGAAGCGCCTTATTGAGCCGTGAACTGCACCCGGTAGCCCCGCTGCTGGATAACCTCACCTCTGCGCTGAACAAGGTTTACCAGCGTAAAGGGGTAAACATCAGTCTGGATATCTCACCGGAAATAAGCTTTGTTGGCGAGAAGAATGACTTTATGGAAGTGATGGGTAATCTGCTCGATAACGCCTGCAAATATTGTCTGGAGTTTGTCGAGGTGTCCGCGCGCGTAACGGATAACGAACTGCATATTATCGTTGAGGATGATGGTCCTGGCATTCCCCATAATAAACGCGAAGTGGTATTCGATCGCGGTCAGCGCGCCGATACGCTGCGCCCGGGCCAGGGTGTCGGATTATCCGTCGCCCGGGAAATTGTCGATCAGTACGAGGGCAAGATTGAAACCGGCGAAAGTCTGCTGGGCGGTGCCCGTATGGAAGTCATTTTTGGCCGCCAACAGCCCGGATTGAACGATAGTTAACCCGAAATGTGAAAAATACGCGGATCTCGCAGCCAGGGGTCGGTGCTTCCGTTATAATCCGTCTCAGTAAGAGCCTGCGGAATACAAAAATATGGATTATCAATTAACGCTTAACTGGCCCGAATTTATTGAACGTTACTGGCAAAAACGCCCGGTCGTTCTTAAACGCGGGATCAGCAATTTTATCGACCCTATTTCTCCTGACGAACTCGCTGGTCTGGCGATGGAAAACGAGGTAGACAGCCGTCTGGTGAGCCATCAGGACGGGAAATGGCAGGTCAGCCACGGTCCCTTTGAAAGCTACGATCACCTGGGCGAAAGCAACTGGTCTTTACTGGTGCAGGCGGTCAACAACTGGCACGAACCCACCGCAGCCTTGATGCGTCCCTTCCGCGCCCTCCCAGACTGGCGAATGGACGATCTGATGATCTCCTTCTCTGTTCCCGGTGGCGGCGTGGGTCCGCATCTTGATCAGTACGACGTGTTTATCATTCAGGGTACCGGTCGCCGTCGCTGGCGAGTGGGCGAAAAAGTGCCAATGAAGCAGCACTGCCCGCACCCGGATCTGCTTCAGGTTGATCCGTTTGAAGGGATCATTGATGAAGAGCTGGAGCCAGGCGACATTCTGTATATCCCGCCAGGCTTCCCGCATGAAGGTTATTCCCTGGAAAACTCGCTAAACTATTCGGTTGGTTTCCGCGCGCCAAGCGGCCGCGAGATGATCAGCGGATTCGCTGACTATGTTTTACAGCGCGAGCTGGGCAGCCATCGTTACAGCGATCCGGATGTTCTGGCGCGTGAGCACCCGGCCGATATTCTGCCAGAGGAGCTGGATAAGCTGCGCGGTATGATGCTGGATCTGATCAACGAACCGGAGCACTTCAGACAGTGGTTTGGCGAGTTTATCAGCCAGTCGCGTCACGAACTGGACGTCGCACCGCCAGAGCCGCCGTATCAGGCAGATGAAATTTATGATGCCCTCCAGCAGGGCGATAAGCTGGTTCGTCTGGGCGGATTACGTGTATTGCGCATTGGCGAAGAGGTATTTGTCAACGGCGAGCGCCTGGACTCTCCACACCGTCCGGCACTGGAAGCGATTGCCAGCCATATGGTGCTGTCTGCGGATACCTTTGGCGACGCGCTGGACGATCCCTCCTTCCTCGCCATGCTGGCCGCGCTGGTTAACAGCGGGTACTGGTTTTTTGAGGACTGAGTCATGATGTTTGCCGGGTGGCGGCTACGCCTTACCCGGCCTACAAAAGCCGTTCCCGTAGGCCCGGTAAGCGATGCGCCACCGGGCTTTTTTTACTTCCGCTCCCCCGCCGCAAAATCCTCAATCTCACCCGCCCAGTCTGCCGGAAATAACCCCTCCCGCACGTCCCGATGAAACGTTGAATAGGGCCAGTCGACGACTTTCCCGACATAGCCATGCTTCAGCGGATTGATGTAGACGTAATCCATATGCCGCCGGTAATCCTGTTCATTGCGAATAGTGTGTTCCCAGAAACGCGGCTGCCAGACGTGGCGCATCTCAATGTAGCGGCTAAACATTTTTTTGATGTCGCGCCAGCGCGCTGAAAAGTCACTGTCCCCTTCCGGTAAGGTCCAGATACAGTGCATATGTTCAGGCAGGATAACCCAGGCGTTAATGGTGAAGGGCTTCGCATGCTTAACCGTGGCGGTAGCGGAACGCAGGCTGTCGATGTGGCGGGTAAGTAAATCGCTCTGGCGGTTTTGCAGATTGATGGTGAAAAACCAGGTTCCACCGGGGATGTAGTGGCGGCGGTAGTTTGACATTTGAACTCCCTGTTCATGTGCCGGGTGGCGGCTACGCCTTACCCGGCCTACAAAAGCCTTTACTGTAGGCCCGGTAAGCGCAGCGCCACCGGGCTTTTTCTTACCGCTTCGCGGTTAACTCTGCTATCCGCACAATCACCTGCACCGCTTTTTCCATCCCTTCCAGCGTCACGAACTCATGCTTGCCGTGGTAGTTATATCCACCGGTAAACAGGTTCGGGCACGGCAGGCCCATAAATGACAGCTGCGAACCATCGGTTCCACCACGGATCGGTTTCATCACCGGCTCGATATCACAATCGCGCATCGCCTGTTGGGCGATATCAAGAATGTGCGGATGCTCCATCACCTTCTCGCGCATATTGTAATAGCTGTCTTCGATGATGAGCTCAATATAGCAATCCGGATGCAGCCCCTTGCCGACCTTTTTCGCGATCTCCATCATCTTACGCTTGCGCGCTTCAAAGGCTTTGCGGTCAAAATCGCGGACGATATAGTGCATCTGCGCGCTGTCCACGTTCCCCTTGATGCTGGTCAGATGATAAAAACCCTCATACCCTTCCGTCATCTCCGGGCTCTCTTCGGCAGGAACTTCCGCATGAATACGCGCAGCCAGCGACAGCGCATTCACCATCACCCCTTTCGCAGAGCCCGGGTGCACGTTATTCCCGACGATTTTGATCGTCACCGATGCCGCGTTAAAGTTTTCATACTCAAGTTCACCCACGCCGCCACCGTCGACGGTGTAGGCCCACTGAGCGTTAAACGCCTCAACGTCAAAATGTTTCGCGCCTTTTCCTACCTCTTCATCCGGCGTGAAGGCCACGCGGATATCGCCATGTGGGATATTTTTGCCCTTCAGCACCGCCAGCGCCGTCATGATCTCGGCGATACCCGCTTTGTCATCGGCCCCCAGCAAGGTTTTGCCGTCGGTGGTGATTAACGTCTGCCCCAGCAGCTGATGCAGTACCGGGAACATCACCGGCGACAGCACTTCGTCGCCAATGCCCAGCGCAATATCTCCGCCGCGGTAGTTTTCAACAATCTGCGGATTAACGTGTTTACCGCTAAAATCAGGTGAGGTATCGACATGAGAAATAAAGCCAATCGCCGGGATATCTCCCTCAACGTTGGCCGGCAGCGTTCCCATCACGGTCCCCTTTTCACTGAGCGTGACATCAACCAGCCCCATGGCCTCCAGCTGCTCTTTCAGCAGATTTAGCAGCTTCCACTGGCCTTCGGTGCTTGGCACCTGTCGGACCCCCGGCTTAGATTGGGTATCCAGCGAAACGTAATGTAAGAAACGCTCAAGTAGTTTATCCATGCAGTCACCCTCACTTTTTGTGACAACATTATCATTAAGCAGCAAAACGCAAATATTGCGTCAGGTCACTTTTATCCCGCAAACGAGAACTTTTTACGTTTATATCGTTCTGCGTTAATAAATGTAGCTTATGAATAAGTGAGAAGGATTGGCGATTCAATGGGTTTGCCGTAGAATGTCCGCCCTCATTACGAGTCACCAAGGTGGTTACACACAAACCCCGCTTCAGTCTGCTGCCTGAGGCGTCTATATGGGACAGCGCGAAAATTGAATACACAACCCCGTTCCCTTTCACCGCTGGTGCAACTGGAACGAATTCGTAAAAGTTTCGATGGCAAAGATGTCATTTCCGATCTTAATCTGACCATCAATGACGGTGAGTTTCTCACGCTGCTTGGCCCCTCCGGCTGCGGCAAAACCACCGTCCTGCGCCTTATTGCCGGGCTGGAAAGCGTCGATAACGGCCATATCCATCTTGAGAACCAGGACATTACCCAGGTCCCTGCCGAAGATCGCCACGTCAATACCGTCTTTCAGAGCTATGCCCTGTTCCCGCACATGACCGTGTTTGAGAACGTGGCGTTTGGCCTGCGGATGCAAAAAACACCCGCCAGCGAGATCCCGCCGCGCGTTACCGAAGCCCTGCGCATGGTGCAGCTGGAGGCATTCGCCCAGCGCAAGCCGCATCAACTTTCTGGTGGTCAGCAGCAGCGTGTGGCTATTGCCCGCGCCGTGGTCAACAAACCACGCCTGCTCCTGCTGGATGAATCCCTCTCCGCGCTGGACTACAAACTGCGCAAGCAGATGCAGAACGAGCTGAAAGCGCTTCAGCGTAAGCTCGGCATCACGTTCGTGTTTGTCACTCACGATCAGGAAGAAGCCCTGACTATGTCAGACCGTATCGTGGTGATGCGTGAGGGCAAGATTGAGCAGGACGGCACACCGCGTGAAATTTACGAGGAGCCGAAAAACCTGTTCGTCGCCAGCTTCATTGGCGAAATCAATATTTTCAACGCCACGGTGATTGAGCGTCTGGACGAGCAGCGCGTGCGCGCCAACGTGGAAGGCCGCGAATGCAACATCACGGTGAACTTTGCCGTGGAAAAGGGACAAAGGCTCAACGTTCTGCTGCGCCCGGAAGATCTTCGCGTCGATGAGATCCACGACACGGCTGACGCCGAAGGTCTGATCGGTTACGTTCGCGAAAGAAACTACAAAGGGATGACCCTCGAATCCGTTGTGGAACTGGAAAACGGCAAAATGGTGATGGTTAGTGAGTTCTTCAACGAGGACGATCCGGACTTCGACCACTCGCTGGATCAGAAGATGGTCATCAACTGGGTAGAAAGCTGGGAGGTTGTACTGGCTGATGAAGAACACAAGTAAGTTCCAGAATGTGGTGATTGCCACGATCGTCGGTTGGCTTGTGTTGTTTGTCTTTCTTCCCAACCTGATGATCATCGTAACCAGCTTCCTGACCCGCGACGACGCGAACTTCGTCGCGATGGTCTTTACGCTGGACAACTACGCACGCCTGCTCGATCCGCTCTACTTTGACGTGCTGCTGCACTCGCTCAATATGGCGCTGATTGCCACCGTTGCCTGTCTGGTGCTGGGGTATCCGTTCGCGTGGTTCCTGGCTCGCCTGCCGCAAAAAGTGCGTCCGCTGCTGCTGTTTTTACTGATTGTGCCATTCTGGACCAACTCGTTAATCCGCATCTACGGGCTGAAAATCTTCCTCAGCACCAAAGGTTATCTGAACGAGTTTCTGCTGTGGCTTGGGGTTATTGATACGCCGATCCGCATTATGTTCACTCCGAGCGCGGTGATCGTCGGCCTGGTCTATATCCTGCTGCCGTTTATGGTGATGCCGCTTTACTCAAGTATTGAAAAGCTTGATAAACCACTTCTGGAAGCCGCGAGAGACCTGGGGGCCAGCAAGCTGCAAACCTTTATCCGCATCATTATCCCGCTGACCATGCCGGGCATTATTGCCGGATGTCTGCTGGTCATGTTGCCTGCGATGGGCCTGTTCTACGTGTCGGACCTGATGGGCGGGGCGAAAAACCTGCTGATCGGCAACGTGATCAAGAGCCAGTTCCTGAACATCCGCGACTGGCCGTTCGGCTCGGCCACCAGCATTACGCTGACGGTGGTAATGGGGCTGATGCTGCTGGTTTACTGGCGTGCCTCACGCCTGCTGAATAAGAAGGTGGAGCTGGAATGATCGGTCGACTGCTTCGCGGCGGTTTTATGACCGCCATTTATGCGTATCTTTATATTCCGATAATCATTTTGATCGTGAACTCCTTTAACAGTTCACGCTTCGGGATCAACTGGCAAGGGTTTACCACCAAATGGTATGGCCTGCTGATGAACAATGACAGCCTGCTACAGGCCGCTCAGCACTCGCTGACGATGGCGGTATTCTCTGCCACCTTCGCGACGCTGATTGGCTCGCTGACCGCCGTGGCGCTGTACCGCTACCGTTTTCGCGGTAAGCCGTTCGTCAGCGGTATGCTGTTTGTGGTGATGATGTCCCCGGACATCGTGATGGCCATTTCACTGCTGGTGCTGTTTATGCTGCTGGGCGTCCAGCTCGGTTTCTGGTCGCTGCTGTTTTCGCATATCACCTTCTGCCTGCCGTTTGTGGTGGTAACCGTCTACGCGCGTCTGAAAGGATTCGACGTACGCATGCTGGAAGCGGCGAAGGATCTGGGAGCCAGCGAGATGACCATTCTTCGCAAAATCATCCTGCCGCTGGCGATGCCTGCCGTGGCAGCCGGATGGCTGCTCAGTTTTACCCTGTCGATGGACGACGTGGTCGTGTCCTCCTTCGTCACCGGGCCGAGCTACGAAATTCTGCCGTTGAAGATCTACTCAATGGTGAAAGTCGGTGTTTCACCCGAAGTGAACGCGCTGGCGACTATTCTGTTGGTGTTATCGCTGGTTCTGGTGTTTGCCAGCCAGGTTATTGCTCGTGATAAAACAAAATCTCAGGGGACACAGAAATGAAAAAAATGCTTGCCGCTGCGGCACTGGTGCTCGGAATGGGTGCCGCGCATGCTGATGACAGCAAAACGCTCTATTTCTACAACTGGACCGAGTATGTGCCGCCGGGCCTGCTGGAGCAGTTCACCAAAGAGACGGGCATCAAGGTGATCTATTCGACCTACGAGTCGAATGAAACCATGTACGCCAAGCTCAAAACCTATAAAGATGGCGCGTATGACCTGGTGGTGCCGTCGACCTATTTCGTCGACAAGATGCGCAAAGAAGGCATGATCCAGAAGATCGATAAAACGAAGCTAACCAATTTTTCAAACCTCGATCCTGAGATGCTAAACAAGCCATTCGACCCGAACAACGATTATTCCATTCCGTACATCTGGGGCGCGACGGCAATTGGCGTCAACAGCGATGCCGTTGATCCAAAAACGGTTTCATCCTGGGCTGACCTGTGGAAGCCGGAATACAAAAGCAGCCTGCTGTTAACCGATGATGCGCGCGAAGTGTTCCAGATTGCGCTGCGTAAACTCGGCTACTCCGGCAACACCACCAATCCGAAAGAGATCGAAGCGGCGTATAACGAACTGAAAAAGCTGATGCCAAACGTGGCGGCGTTCAACTCGGATAACCCGGCTAATCCGTATATGGAAGGTGAAGTGAATCTGGGGATGGTCTGGAACGGCTCTGCGTTTGTGGCGCGTCAGGCCGGTACGCCGCTGGAGGTGGTCTGGCCGAAAGAGGGCGGCATCTTCTGGATGGACAGCCTCGCGATCCCGGCTAATGCGAAAAACGTCGATGGCGCCCTGAAGCTGATTAACTTCCTGCTGCGCCCGGATGTGGCAAAACAGGTGGCGGAAACTATTGGTTACCCGACACCAAACCTGGCCGCGCGGAAGCTGTTAAGTCCTGAAGTGGCGAATGATAAATCGCTTTATCCGGACGCTGAAACCATCAGCAAAGGGGAATGGCAGAACGACGTCGGTGACGCGAGCCGCCTGTATGAAGAGTATTATCAGAAGCTAAAAGCAGGCCGTTAATGCACAACGGGCGACGCAAGGTCGCCCGTTACCCTTACAGCCCCTTCAGGAGTTTATCCACAAAGGCTGGCACCACCTCGCTGGCCAGACCGTAATGCTTCTCTTCAAACTCACTCCCGACCTGGCTTGGCTCAAGATTAAGCTCCACCGTATGGGCACCTTGCAGTCGCGCTTCGTGAACAAACCCCGCCGCCGGATAGACATGTCCTGAGGTACCAATGGCGATAAAGACGTCCGCCATGGCCAGGGCGCTGTAGATCTCATCCATTCCCAGCGGCATTTCGCCAAACCAGACCACATGGGGACGCAGACGCGAAGGGAACTGACAGCAGTGGCAGCGGTCTTCGTCCAGCACGTCCTCTTTCCACTCCAGCACCTGCCCACTCCATGCGCACCGCACCTTGAGCAGTTCGCCGTGCATGTGAATGATGTTGTGGTTTCCGGCTCTTTCATGAAGATTGTCGATGTTTTGCGTCACCAGCAGAAAACGATCCCCCAGCGCCTCCTCCAGCTTTGCCAGCGCCAGGTGCGCCGCGTTTGGCGCAATCTCCGGCTGCTGAAGCTGGCGACGACGGGCGTTGTAAAACGCCTGAACCAGCGCCGGATCGCGGGCGAAACCTTCCGGCGTCGCCACATCTTCTACTCGGTGTTCTTCCCACAGCCCGTCCGCCGCGCGGAAGGTCTGAATACCGGATTCGGCGGAGATCCCCGCCCCGGTCAACACCACCACTCTGGGTTTATCCATCGCTTCTGGCATCATCCTGTCTCTGAAAAAGATCCGCTGACGCAGGCGTTCACGTAAGCGGCGTTTATTTTTGCGAAAACGGCTGAGTCGACCCTGGCGACGCGACAGCATAGTAACCTCGTAAACTAATCGGTGAGATGAAGGAATGCGGCTCCGCGCATGCCTTCTGCGTCCCCGTGTCGCGCACGCTCAATGCGCGGCACGCGGGCGACCGGCAATAAATGTCGGGGCAAACGCCCGGACAGCTGTTCCGTAATCGCAGTGAAATTTGACAGCCCTCCCCCGATCACCAGCAGATCCGGGTCGACGATGGTCAGGATATTCCCCAGACACACCGCCAGCAAATCAAGATAGCGCTCAACGTGCTCACGCGCCTGCGCGTCTCCCTGCTCCCACAGCGTAATGATTTGAGGGGCCTCAAGTTTCTGATGATAGAAGTGTTCATAAAGCCATGCAAACCCGCGCCCAGAAAGGTAACTCTCAATGCAGCCGTGCTGACCACAGCCGCAGCGGGTAAGCGGGAAATCACGACCAACGACGTCCAGCGCATCCACCGGCAGACGGATATGACCAAATTCTCCGGTAATGTAGCTGCGCCCGGTAATGGGCTTACCGTTAATGACAATCCCGCCACCGACGCCCGTTCCGAGGATCAGCCCCATCACCAACGGATAGCGACGAAACTCGTCGTCCCAGGCCTCTGAGAGAGCAAAACAGTTGGCATCGTTGTCTAAGCGCACGTCGCGCTTAAGGAGAGCAGAAAGATCGGCACGCAGGGGTTTGCCGCTGGCAGCAGGAACGTTGGCGGCATACAGCGTGCCGTCGTCGGTTTCGGGCATACCCGGTATACCAATGCCGACGCTGCCTTTGACGCCAAAGCGTTCATCCGCCTGCGCCACCAGCGCGGCAATAGCGGTTAAAAATTCATCGTAGCTATCGCGCGGCGTAGGCACGCGGGTTTCCCATTGTAGCTTAAGGTCTTTATCGAACACGCCGAGCGCAATCTTGGTGCCGCCAATATCAAATCCGTAATACATGATGCATTCCTCTGTTTGATTCAGCGGCCAAAAGACCGCTAAACCATGACGAAATTACTGGCCACTTAATACCCTCGCCGGATCAATTCGGCTAGCGCGACGCGCCGGATACCAGCTTGCCAGCAGACTCAGTAGAAGTGCTGTAACCAGCACATAAATAACGTCCAGCCAGTGCAGTTCAGACGGCAGGAAGTCAATAAAATAGATATCGCCTGACAGGAATTGATGGCCGATAAGCGCCTCAATCCCGTTGATAATCGGCGTCAGCTGAAGAGACACCACCACGCCGATGACCACGCCGCAGAGGCTACCAAACAGCCCCGCCAGCAAACCGTACCAGACGAAGATGGCGCGAATAAGACCGTCTTTCGCCCCTAAGGTACGCAGCACGGCAATGTCGCCGCTCTTGTCCTTAACGGCCATGACCAGCGTAGAGACGATATTAAAGCACGCCACGCCAATCACCAGCACCATCGCCAGATACATAATCGCGCGGATCATCTGGATATCACGGTACATATACCCGTAAGTGCCGATCCAGCTTTTGATGTAGACATAGTTATTGGTCACGCTGCCAGCGTCACGCACGAGTGTATTGGCGTTGAAAACGTCGTTAACCTTAATGGCAATGCCCGTCACGCTGTCGCTCATATCCAGATACTGGCGCGCATCCTCCAGCGGCACCATCGCGAAGCTGTGATCGAGCTGGCCGCTCAGCTGCAAAATACCGGTGACGTGCAGACGCACGCGCTTAGGCTGCTGCAATTTGTGATCAGCGCTGGCGTTCGGGATCATGATCGAGACCCAGTCGCCCTGCTTCACCTTCAGTGCATCGGCAACGCCTTTGCCCATGATGACCTGCTGTTCGCCAGCCTTAAAGTTTGCCCATGCGCCATTTTGCACATAGCGAGGCAGCGCGCTCAGACGCTCCTCCTGACGTGGATTCACCCCTTTCACCTGAATGGCGCGCAGGTTTACCCCGCTCTCTACCAGCCCGGTAAAGTTGATGTAAGGTGCAGCCGCCGCAATGCCGGGTACCTTTTCCACTTTGTTCAGGGCATCACGCCAGCTGGACCACGGCTGGTTAACCGGCTCGATTTCACCGTGGGGTACAACGGCCAGAATGCGGTTATTCAGTTCGCGCTCAAAGCCATTCATGGCGCTTAAGCCCACGATTAGAACCGCCACGCCCAGGGCGATACCGATGGTGGAGATCACGGAGATAAGGGAAACCATCCCGCTCCGGCGACGACCGCGGCTAAAGCGTAACCCAATGAGTAACGATAACGGTGAAGCCATTACTCCGCTCCCATCAGCGTCAGTTCTGCATTCAGACGACCGTCGCGCATTTCCAGCTGACGGCCCATCCGCTTAGCCAGCTGCAAATCGTGCGTGACCACCAGAAACGCGGTTCCCTGCGCGGCGTTCAGTTCGCCGAGAAGCTGGAAAATGCTGTCTGCGTTACGCGCATCGAGGTTACCTGTCGGTTCATCCGCCAGCACCAGGCGCGGGTTGTTGACCAGCGCACGGGCGATGGCCACACGCTGACGCTCGCCGCCGGAAAGCTCAGACGGACGATGATTCCCGCGATGACCCAGCCCTACCGCGTTTAGCATGTCGCTGGCGCGGGCATTGATTTCTGCGGGTTTCTTTTTACCAATCAGCAGCGGCATCGCCACGTTTTCCAGCGCCGTAAAGTCCGGCAGCAGGTGGTGGAACTGATAGATAAAACCCAGCTCACGGTTACGCAGCTCGGCTTTCGCCGTAGACGACATTTTACTCAGCGGCTGCCCGGAAAAGATCACATCGCCTTCGGTTGGCGTGTCCAGCCCGCCCAGCAGGTGCAGCAGCGTACTTTTGCCGGAGCCGGAGCTGCCAACAATCGCCATCATCTCGCCTTCACCCACGCTAAAGCTCACATTGTGCAGCACGTCGGTCTGCACAGTGCCTTCCTGATAGCGTTTGGACAGGTTGTCGCACTGCAACAGGATCTTATTCATAACGTAAAGCCTCAGCGGGTTGAGTGGCGGCAGCCCGCCAGGAAGGATAAAGCGTAGAGAGCAGCGCAATGGCCATCGCGGCCAGCGCAATACCGACCACCTGGAGCGGCTCGATAGCCACCGGCAGCGCCGCGCCATCAAGCAGCGCGCCGATAATCGGCATGAGATTGTTGAGCTGGCTGGCGAGCAGCGCACCCAGCGCCGCGCCGAGCAGCGCGCCGATGATGCCAGCGCTGGCACCCTGCACCATAAATACAGCCATGATCTGGCGCGGCGTCAGCCCCTGGGTTTGCAGAATGGCGACTTCGCCTTGCTTCTCCATCACCATCAGCCCGAGCGAGGTGATGATATTAAACGCGGCAACGGCCACGATCAGGCTCAGCAGCAGCCCCATCATGTTTTTCTCCATGCGCACGGCCTGGAACAGTTCGCCTTTGCGGTCGCGCCAGTCCTGCCATTTCGTTCCTTCCGGTAGCGTCTGCTGGCTAAGGGTATCCACCTTCAGCGGCGCATCAAGCCACAGACGCCAGCCGGTGATATTTCCCGCCGGGTAGCGCATCAGACGCGAGGCGTCCTGAATGTTAACCAGCATCTGGTAACCATCGACTTCGCTGTTCGCCGCAAACGTGCCAATCACGTTGAACAGGCGCTGGCTTGGCAGACGCCCCATCGGCGTAAACTGACTGGCTGAGGGCACCATCACGCGCAGTTGATCGCCACGGTTGACCCCGAGCTGCCCGGCAAGCTGCTCGCCGAGGATGACGTTGTATTTACCCGCTTCCAGGTCGGTTTGTTTCACATTGACCAGGAACGGCGTCAGCGGATCTTTTTGCGCCGGATCGATACCCAGCATCACCCCGACCGCCACGCTGCGGGCGCTTTGCAGCACCACATCGCCCGTCGTGAGGGGCGCAACGCGCGTGACACCCTGTAACTTCACCGCGCTTTCCGGCAGCTGTTGCGGGTTAACGGAGCCCTGAGTGGAAGAGAGAATGGCCTGCGGCATCAGCCCCAGGATATTGTTTTGCAGCTCGCGCTCGAAGCCGTTCATGACGGAAAGCACCGTCACCAGAGCCATCACGCCAAGCGTAATGCCAATAGTCGAAAGCCAGGAGACAAAGCGACCGAAGCGGTCCGCGGCGCGCCCACGCATGTAACGTAAGCCTATGAAGAGTGCGACAGGTTGATACATGAAATCCGTCTGTTTGCTGATAGCAGACCCACGAGTATATAAGCGAATCCGCTAAGCGTAAATGACTGAAACCGTAAGATTCGGTAATCATTTTTCCGAAAAATTCAGATAAATCATCATGCTACTGACTGAACTTCCGCCATACAGCCTCCACCTTTTCCGAAAATCGTCCTGATACAGACTGTTACCCGTTACATCGGGGTTTCATTTTACAACAATCGACCTTTCGTTTATGGCAACAAGGTCGTCACGCACAATGAAACAAAAAGCATTATGGATTAACCAGATAAAAGGGCTGTGCATCTGCCTGGTGGTGATTTACCACTCGGTGATCACCTTTTATCCTCACCTGGACGGGCTACAGCATCCGTTATCGGGCCTGCTCGCCAAATGCTGGGTCTACTTTAATCTTTACCTCGCCCCGTTCCGTATGCCGGTGTTTTTCTTCATCTCCGGCTATTTGATTCGTCGATATATTGACGAGGTGAACTGGCGCACCAGTCTCGACAAGCGGATCTGGAGCATTGTCTGGGTGCTGGCCCTGTGGGGCGTCCTGCAATGGCAGGCGCTGACCCATCTGAATGCCTGGCTCGCCCCCGAGCGTGAACTGGCGACAGCATCCAATGCGGCCTACGCCGATTCCGTTTCAGGTTTTGTACTGGGAATGCTCACGGCCAGCACCAGCCTGTGGTACTTGTACGCCTTAGTAGTCTACTTCACGCTCTGTAAACTGCTGAGCCGCTGGAAACTGCCGATGCTGGGGCTTCTGGCGCTGGCAAGCATCGCCATTAACTTCCTGCCTTTACCGTGGTGGGGAATGAACAGCGTGGTGCGCAACATGATCTACTACAGCCTCGGCGCATGGTACGGCGCGCAGTTGATGACGTGGATGAAAGGGATGAATTTGCGCCGCAGCTGGCTGGTACTTATCGCCTCTGGCGCGGTGTCGGTTGTGCTGTGGTTCGCTAATGTTCCTCTGCCGCTATCACTGCTGTCGATCGTGGTCATCATGAAGCTCTTTTACAGCTTCGAGCAGCGTTATGCCGTTCATCCCAATAATCTGCTGAACGTCATCGGTTCAAACACCATCGCGATTTATACCACCCACCGCATTTTAATTGAGGCGTTTAGCCTGCTCCTGATTCGCGAAATGAATGCGGCGTACTGGCCGATCTGGGCGGAGTTAACGCTGATTTTGGTCTATCCGTTCGTCAGCCTGCTCGTCTGCACGCTGGTTGGACTGGGCGCACGTAAGCTCTCGACCGCCCTCTTTGGCGACCTTTTCTTCTCCCCTCCCGCACGGCTTACGCCACAGCTCGCCAGCCGCTAACCTACCCTGCCCCCATCCGGGGGCACTTTTCCTCTTGTGCGGTTACGATTTGCTTATGCATAACGATCGAGGATAATAAAGACATTGCGTATCAGTGATATGCCCCAATACTGTTGGTATATCCCCAAGAGACCCTGACATAGCCATGCCTGAACACTATCGTTTTTCCTTGCCTGTAAAAGCAGGTGACCAACGCCAGCTGGGCGAACTGACAGGCGCGGCCTGCGCCACGCTGGTGGCGGAAATTGCCGAGCGCCATCCGGGGCCGGTGGTGCTGGTTGCCCCGGACATGCAAAACGCCCTGCGCCTGCACGACGAAATTCGTCAGTTCACCGACAGTCTGGTATTCAGCCTGGCCGACTGGGAAACGCTTCCCTACGACAGTTTCTCTCCGCACCAGGAGATCATCTCCTCACGCCTGTCGACGCTGTATCAGCTCCCCACCATGCAGCGCGGTGTGCTGATTGTGCCGGTGAATACCCTGATGCAGCGCGTCTGTCCGCACAGCTATTTGCACGGCCATGCGCTGGTGATGAAAAAAGGCCAGCGCCTGTCGCGCGATGCCCTGCGCGTGCAGCTTGACGGAGCCGGTTACCGCCATGTCGATCAGGTGATGGAGCACGGCGAATACGCGACGCGCGGTGCGCTGCTGGATCTCTATCCGATGGGCAGCGACCAGCCGTATCGTCTGGATTTCTTCGATGATGAGATCGACAGCCTGCGCGTGTTCGACGCCGACACCCAGCGCACGCTGGAGGAAGTGGACTCCATTAATCTGCTGCCCGCCCATGAGTTCCCGACGGATAAAACCGCCATCGAACTGTTCCGCAGCCAGTGGCGCGACAGGTTCGACGTGAAACGTGATGCCGAACATATCTACCAGCAGGTCAGCAAAGGCACCCTTCCGGCGGGGATCGAGTACTGGCAGCCCCTGTTCTTTAACGAACCGCTGCCGGCGCTGTTCAGCTACTTCCCGGCCAATACGCTGATTGTTAACACCGGGGATATCGACGCCAGCGCCAGCCGCTTTGAAAGCGAAACGCGCGCCCGCTTTGAAAACCGGGGCGTTGACCCGATGCGTCCGCTGCTGCCGCCGGAAATGCTGTGGCTGCGTACCGACGAGCTCAACGCCGAGCTAAAACGCTGGCCGCGTATGCAGCTCAAAACCGATTCGCTTGCCGATAAGGCGGCGAACACCAATCTCGCGTTCCGGACGCTGCCCGATCTGGCCGTCCAGGCGCAGCAGAAATCCCCGCTCGATAACCTGCGCAAGTTTCTTGATTCCTTCACCGGGCCAGTGGTGTTCTCCGTTGAGAGTGAGGGTCGTCGTGAAGCGCTGGGCGAACTACTGGGACGGATCAAAGTTGCACCGAAGCGCATTCATCGCCTGAGCGAAGCGACCGGAAATGGTCGTTACCTGATGATCGGCTCCGCCGAACACGGATTTATTGATACGCTCAATAACCTGGCCTTGATTTGTGAAAGCGACCTGCTGGGCGAGCGCGTGGCGCGCCGTCGTCAGGACAGCCGTCGCACCATCAACCCGGACACCCTGATCCGCAACCTGGCCGAACTGCACCCCGGTCAGCCGATCGTTCACCTGGAACACGGTGTGGGTCGCTATCAGGGAATGACCACCCTCGAAGCAGGCGGCATCAAAGGTGAATACCTGATGCTGACCTACGCGAACGACGCCAAACTGTACGTGCCAGTGTCGTCCCTGCACCTTATCAGCCGCTACGCCGGTGGCGCGGAAGATAACGCGCCGCTGCATAAGCTGGGCGGCGACGCCTGGTCACGCGCGCGGCAGAAGGCGGCGGAAAAAGTGCGCGACGTGGCCGCCGAGCTGCTGGACATTTACGCCCAGCGTGCGGCCAAAGAGGGTTATGCGTTTAAGCATGATAAAGAGCAGTACCAGCTGTTCTGCGACAGCTTCCCGTTTGAAACTACGCCGGATCAGGCTCAGGCCATAAATGCCGTGCTGAGCGACATGTGCCAGCCGCTGGCGATGGATCGCTTAGTCTGCGGCGACGTGGGCTTCGGTAAAACCGAGGTAGCAATGCGTGCCGCTTTCCTGGCGGTGGAAAACAACAAGCAGGTGGCGGTACTGGTGCCGACTACCCTCCTCGCCCAGCAGCACTTCGACAACTTCCGCGACCGCTTCGCCAACTGGCCGGTACGCATTGAGATGCTGTCGCGTTTCCGCAGCGCCAAAGAGCAGACGCAAATCCTGGAACAGGCAAGCGAAGGCAAAATTGACATTCTGATCGGCACCCACAAGCTGCTGCAAAGCGACGTGAAGTGGAAAGATCTGGGGCTGCTGATCGTCGATGAAGAGCACCGCTTTGGGGTGCGCCACAAAGAGCGCATCAAAGCGATGCGCGCCGACGTCGACATTCTGACCCTGACCGCCACGCCGATCCCGCGCACCCTGAATATGGCGATGAGCGGCATGCGCGATCTGTCGATTATTGCCACCCCGCCGGCGCGCCGTCTGGCGGTGAAAACCTTTGTTCGCGAGTACGACAATCTGGTGGTTCGCGAGGCGATCCTGCGTGAAGTGCTGCGCGGCGGCCAGGTATATTACCTGTATAACGACGTTGAAAACATTCAGAAAGCCGCCGACAGGCTGGCAGAGCTGGTGCCGGAAGCGCGCATCGCCATTGGTCACGGCCAGATGCGCGAGCGCGAGCTGGAGCGGGTGATGAACGACTTCCACCATCAGCGTTTCAACGTGCTGGTATGTACCACCATCATTGAGACCGGGATCGACATTCCGACGGCGAACACCATCATCATCGAACGCGCGGATCACTTCGGCCTGGCCCAGCTGCATCAGCTGCGCGGGCGCGTCGGGCGTTCGCACCATCAGGCCTACGCGTGGCTGCTGACGCCGCATCCGAAGGCGATGACCACCGACGCGCAAAAGCGTCTGGAAGCTATCGCCTCGCTGGAAGATCTGGGTGCTGGTTTTGCGCTGGCGACGCACGACCTGGAGATCCGCGGCGCCGGTGAGTTGTTGGGTGAAGACCAGAGCGGCTCCATGGAAACCATCGGTTTTTCTCTGTATATGGAGCTGCTGGAAAATGCCGTCGACGCGCTTAAAGCCGGACGTGAACCGTCTCTGGAAGATCTCACCAGCCAGCAGACCGAAGTGGAACTGCGCATGCCTTCCCTGTTGCCGGATGATTTTATTCCTGACGTGAATACCCGTCTGTCGTTCTACAAACGCATTGCCAGCGCGAAAAGCGAAGGCGAGCTGGAAGAGATTAAAGTCGAACTGATTGACCGTTTTGGGATATTGCCCGATGCGGCGCGCAACCTGCTGGATATTGCCCGCCTGCGTCAGCAGGCGCAGAAGCTGGGCATTCGCAAGCTTGAAGGCAACGAGAAAGGCGGCGTAATTGAGTTTGCCGAGAAGAACCACGTCGATCCGATGTGGCTGATTGGCCTTCTGCAAAAACAGCCGCAGCATTTCCGTCTTGATGGCCCGACGCGTCTGAAATTTACTCAGGATCTGACGGAACGTAAAATCCGCATGGACTGGGTGCGTAACTTTATGCGTCAGTTGGAAGAGAACGCCATCGCATAACGGTTTCCCCCGCCAGCGCCCGGCTGGTGGGGGACAATTTACAAACTCTTTGCACTTCGCCCGATCTTCCCGACCATACATTCGCCATAATTATCATTAACGCCTTATAAAACAATAACCTTATCATTTGTATGGATTATGATAATGATGATTTCTTCGCGTTTTACCCGCTGGTTAACTGTGGTTGCGCTGGCCGCGACGGTTGCCGTCGCGCTCCCTGCTCGCGCCAATACCTGGCCTCTTCCGCCCGCCGGCAGCAACGTTGTCGGTGAAAACCGCTTTCACGTGGTTGAAAACGATGGCGGTTCGCTGGAAGCAATTGCCAAAAAATATAACGTCGGGTTCCTGGCGCTGTTGCAGGCCAACCCGGGCGTAGATCCCTATGTGCCCCGGGCGGGCAGCGTACTGACGATTCCGCTGCAAACCATCCTGCCGGACGCGCCGCGTCAGGGCATTGTAATTAACCTCGCCGAACTGCGTCTGTATTACTACCCGCCGGGCAAGAACGAAGTGACCGTTTACCCTATCGGTATTGGTCAACTGGGGGGCGATACGCTGACCCCTACCATGGTCACCACCGTCTCTGATAAGCGCGCTAATCCAACCTGGACCCCGACGGCAAACATTCGAGCCCGTTATAAAGCTCAAGGTATCGACCTGCCTGCCGTGGTGCCCGCGGGCCCGGATAACCCGATGGGGCACCATGCCATTCGCCTGGCGGCCTACGGTGGGGTTTATCTTCTGCACGGAACGAATGCGGATTTTGGTATCGGGATGCGCGTCAGCTCCGGCTGCATTCGCCTGCGCGATGACGACATCAAAACGCTCTACCGCGTGATCGCCCCTGGCACGAAAGTGAATATCATCAATACGCCGATTAAAGTGTCTGAAGAGCCGGGTGGCGTCCGTCTGGTTGAGATCCACCAGCCGCTATCGAAAAACATTAATGACGATCCGCAGACGCTGCCGATTAATCTGAATGCCTCGATGGTGAGCTTTAAAACGAATGCAAACACCGATGGCGCAGTGATGGAGCGGGCGATGGAAGCGCGCTCCGGGATGCCAACCGATGTCACGCGGCATCATGAGGTTGCTCAGCAGTCAATGTAAACGGTAATAACGACAAACGCCCTGCATTAGCAGGGCGTTTTTTTGCAGTGGCATAACGGAGGGTTGCGTTACGCTTATTTGTAGATAACTGCGGTACCGTGCAGGGTGTTAGGACCGGTCACAGAGGTGATGCGGAATGATTTCGCACCCATTTCGTCAGCTTTTTGTGCCAGCTGATCTTCCAGAGAGCCGAGGTTAGTCCCGGCAGTGGCAGAGATGGTACCGACTTTCTGCTGGTCTGCTGGAGTGGATTGCACTTCAACAGCAGCGAAGCTTGCGAAAGAGAGTGAACTCAGAACGGCGGCAGCGATGAGGGTTTTAACGTTTTTCATGATTTTATACCTTTGGGCAGATGATGTAGTGGTCGTTAGTTATTTAGTTAACGATCGATAGGTAAATGATAGATGTGATCCAGGTCACACGTCAACCCATTTTTATAATGGTCGTTAAATTAATTTCATTTTCCTTATATTTCATAAAGATAAAATTAAATTATTTTTAAGAAATCACCGCTGGTCGTCGCAGACGTTTATTTTTATAATGACTATTCAACAAAACAACAGAGGACCAACGGCACATGACAACCGATGTCACGCGTTGCGCAAAGAAAAGCCGTGGCCGACCAAAAGTGTTCGACAGGGATGCGGCGCTCGATAAGGCCATGACGCTCTTCTGGCAGCATGGGTATGAAGCCACGTCGCTCTCCGACCTGGTGGAAGCAACGGGCGCGAAAGCCCCTACCCTGTACGCAGAGTTCACCAACAAAGAAGGCTTATTCCGGGCCGTTCTGGACAGATACATCTCGCGCTTCGCGGCAAAACACGAAGCCCAGCTATTCTGTGAAGAAAAAACGGTTGAGCAGGCATTGCAGGATTATTTCTGCGCAGTCGCAACCTGCTTTACCAGTAAAGACACGCCCGCAGGCTGTTTTATGATCAACACCTCCGCGACCCTCGCGGCATCGTCGAAAGAGATTGCCAACACGGTCAAATCGCGCCATGCGATGCAGCAGGAGACGCTCAGCACGTTTCTGGCTCAACGCCAGCAGCGCAGTGAAATTCCGGCGCATTGCCGTCCGCAGGAGCTGGCCCAGTATTTGAGCTGTATTCTACAGGGGATGTCCATCAGCGCCCGTGAAGGCGCGACGCTGGAAAAACTGCAGGGGATTACGCAAATAACGCTGCGCCTGTGGCCTGAACTTCTTAAACTCTGACGCAAAAAAAAGCTCCTCAGCCTGAGCGCATGAGGAGCTAAGTTCAGAGAACATCTTTTTTACACTTTGTTATTCAGTATCAGCTGACCATTGCTGTCGAGAGGGATCTGCGTACCAGGATCTTTATCCATGCGGATTTTGCCCTGCTGATCGCCAATTTTGTAGGTTACGTCGTAGCCCAACATTTTTTCAGACTTGTCATACACGGTTTTACAGCGCTGCTGCGTTGTGGTGTAGGTATCATTTTCCTGCATCGCGCCCTGCACCTGGTTACCGGCATAACCGCCACCCAGCGCACCAACTACCGTCGCGACATCCTTACCACGGCCACCACCAAACTGATGACCAATCACCCCACCAGCAACCGCGCCCAGCACGGAGCCAGCGATACGGTTTTCATCCTGAACCGGACGACGATGGGTGACAGAAACATTACGGCACTCCTGACGAGGCGTCTTGACCGTCTCTTTGATCGGTGTAGCGGAAACCACCTGCGCATACTGCGGGCCACGATCAAGTACGTTCAGACTGGCAACGGCAGCCACACCTAACGCAGCTGCGACGCCAATCCCTATACCCGCCAACATTGATTTATTCACGGGACTTCCTCCTTTGTTGCAATTGGTAGCAATTTTGCAGCGCAATAAACGCTTCGCCAATAAGATAAAGGATCAAAAAACCGCGGGATGAGCTGGGATAGCGTCTGTTTAAGAGAACTCTTAAGCGTCAGGAGCGAAATGCACAGCATGATGTGCTAAGAATTCCCTCCGGAGAGCCCGGAGGGAGGGAGAAATTAGTGCAGCTTCAGGCGTGGGCGGATAACGCGGTTGATGCGGCCGACCAGCATCATCAGGCCGGTTTTGAAGTAGCCGTGCAGCGCAATCTGGTGCATACGGTACAGAGAAATGTACACGAAGCGGGCGATGCGCCCTTCCACCATCATGGAGCCGCGCATCAGGTTGCCCATCAGGCTGCCCACGGTTGAAAAGTTTGAGAGCGACACCAGAGAGCCGTGGTCTTTGTAGACATAGGCTTTCATCGGTTTGCCTTTCATCTGCGCCAGGATGTTATGCAGCACGAGGCTTGCCATCTGGTGCGCGGCCTGGGCGCGAGGCGGTACAAATCCGCCTTCCGGACGCGCGCAGGAGGCACAGTCGCCGATAGCGAAGATGTCCGGATCGCGCGTGGTTTGCAGCGTCGGCTCTGTCACCAGCTGGTTAATGCGGTTTGTCTCCAGCCCACCGATATCTTTCATGAAATCAGGCGCTTTGATCCCCGCAGCCCAGACCATCAGGTCGGCCTGGATGTATTCGCCGTCTTTGGTATGCAGTCCGCCCTCATCCGCGCTGGTCACCATGGTCTGGGTCAGCACGCGCACGCCCAGTTTGGTCAGCTCGTTGTGCGCCGCGCCGGAAATACGCGGCGGCAGCGCAGGCAGAATACGTTCACCTGCTTCCACCAGCGTCACATTCAGCGCTTCATTAGTCAGCCCTTTGTAGCCATAGCTGTGCAGCTGTTTGACCGCATTGTGCAACTCCGCCGATAATTCAACGCCCGTTGCGCCACCGCCCACGATAGCAATGTTAACCTTGCCGTTAGCACCCATGTTGTTGGTGTACTTCAGGAACAGGTTAAGCATCTCCTGATGGAAACGACGCGCCTGATGCGGGTTATCCAGGAAGATACAGTGCTCTTTTACGCCTGGGGTGTTGAAATCATTGGACGTACTGCCCAGGGCCATCACCAGCGTGTCATAGGCCAGCTTGCGCTCAGGAACCAGCAGCTCGCCTTTATCATCACGCAGCTCAGCCAGCGTGATGGTTTTATTTTCACGGTTGATGTCCACCACCGAACCCAGCTGGAACTGGAAGTGGTGGTTACGCGCATGTGCCAGATAGCTGAGCGCATCCACGCCCTCATCCAGCGACCCGGTCGCCACTTCGTGCAGTAACGGCTTCCACAGATGGCTGTGGTTACGATCCACCAGCGTGATTTTGGCTTTCTTACCGCGACCCAGTTTCTTACCCAGCTGCGTCGCCAGCTCCAGTCCGCCAGCACCACCGCCGACAATCACTATCTTTTTCAATGGTGTAGTCAACGTGACCCCCTCAAATTATTAACCAATTGTTAATTAAAAGTTATATAAATAACCCTTAATTAACAACAGGTTACTGCGCTGAAACCATTCAGATTCATTGAGAATAGCACGTCAGGCGCATTGGTCATACCAAAATTGATATGTATCAAGTTTTGATGGTTTAAAAGTAGACAACTCTGACAAAAAAGAGGCCCGGCACGCTTTCACGTACCGGGCCTTTGTCAGGTTCAGGGAGTTCAGCCCAGCGTTTTAAAGGCCTTAATACGCTGCAAGTGCGGGGAAATATTTTTAAACTTGTGGGTCTGCTCTTCGTCCCAGACAATTTCGTAGTAATGATGCAGAAGTTCGGCAGCGCGGGAGCTGTCCAGCGCTTCATCGTTGCGGGAGAGGATCGCCAGACACCGGTCGCGGTTCTTTTCGCGGAAATTGCTCACGCATTTTGTTGCGATATCGGCGTACTCTTCCGGACGGTCAATCTTGCCTTCCATGTTTTCGTTTGGAAACAGGTTAGGATTCAAAATGACCTGACGGATATCGCACAAAAAACCGATGCGCTCTGCCCAGTATCCCCCCAACCCCACGCCGCAAATCAGCGGGCGATCGTCGATATTGAGCTGCAACATTTTGTCCACTTCTTTAAGCAGATGCTGCATGTCATGCTTCGGATGACGCGTGCTGTAGCTGATCAGCCGGACATCCGGATCGATAAACTGCAATTGCAGCACTTTCTCATGATTACCAGGACTGTTTGAGTCAAAACCGTGTAAATAAATGATCATCGTCTCACCACGCTACGCCTTCCGGGATGAATTAAAGGGCTGCTTTATGTGCCTGCCAGCGCTCGTTCAGGGCTTCAAGCCGGGCGTTTACCGATTTCCAGCGCGCCGAGTCCATCAGCTCCTGACGACTAAATGAACCTTTATGATACAATTGTGTAACACGTTCAGCATTGATCGGCGACAGGTTATCCAGCACGCTCACCGCCCCTTTACGATTATTGCAGACGAGGATCATATCGCAACCTGCATCCAGCGAAGCCTGCCCACGTTCGGCATAGCTTCCCATGATCGCCGCCCCTTCCATGGATAAATCGTCAGAGAAAATAACGCCATTGAAGCCCAACTCCTGACGCAGCACGGTTTTAAGCCAGTGCGGAGAGCCGCTGGCCGGACGCGGATCAACGTCACTGTAGATGACGTGCGCAGGCATAATAGCGTCCAGCTTGTTATCGGTAATCAGCGAGCGGAAAACAGACATATCTTTAGCGCGAATGTCTGCTTCCGGGCGCGGATCGCGCGGGGTTTCTTTATGGGAATCCGCCGTCACCGCCCCGTGGCCCGGGAAATGCTTGCCGGTGGTTTTCATGCCCGCATCGTGCATACCGTCAATGAAGCGCGTCGCCATTGCCAGCGCGATACGTGGATCGTCATGATACGAACGCTCACCTATTGCCGCACTAATGTGTCCTACGTCCAGCACCGGGGCGAAGCTGATATCGATATCCATGGCGATCATCTCGCTGGCCATCAGCCAGCCTGCGTCCTGCGCCAGTTGACCGCCCTCTTCAGTACCCAGCAGCGCAGCAAAAGATTGTGCGGCGGGTAAACGCGTAAACCCTTCGCGGAAACGCTGCACGCGTCCACCTTCCTGGTCGACGGCCACCACCAGGCGATTGCGTGACGCCGCGCGGATCTGGCGAACCAGCTCGCGCAACTGCGCCGGATCGTGATAATTGCGGGTGAAAAGAATCAGCCCCCCTACCTGCGGGTGCGCCAGAATTTCGCGCTCTTCCGCATCCAGCTCAAACCCTTCAACATCCAACATTACTGGACCCACACCAACCTCTCTTATCCTTTCGTTTGTAACTGACGCCAGGCATCATTTGCCAGCGCAATAAATTGTTCGTCATCTGTCTGCTGAATGCGCATTTCAAACCATCCCGCCATCAGCATCAGCACCCACGGACGCCAGCGCGCGACCTGCCGCGCAAGGGTGAGTACATTTATGTTGGCATTTCGGGCATAGGCGGTTATCAGCTGCACGCGCGAAGCCTCATCAGGCATCCAGACCGCAGCGAGTTCAAGCGCCACGTCACCGTCCCCGGCATATTCCCAGTCGATAAGTTTCTCGCCCGCCGTGGTATGAACGATATTCCCCGCATGGACATCCATATGCAGCGGCGCCAGACGTAACGCCTTCGGCTCTCCCGCTTTACGCAGCCGCTTAAGCTGCGCCAGCCAGAAGGGCGTGCGTCGTCCAGGCGCAGCCTGCTGCCAATAGCTATCCAGTAATGGAAGTAACGTCACCCGCCAGCCCAGACGCGGCTGTCGATGCAGATGATACAGCATGGCTGCCAGCGTGGGCGTATCGGGAAGCTCGCTTTTGATCTCACCCGCAATAAACGCCACCGCCATCCAGTCCCTGATAAAGAGATGAGGTTTCGGGGCAAGGTCGGCGGGAAGGCGCTTCAGGGCGCGGAACTGGCGACGAAAATGGGCGGCAGGCGCGGCGGCATCGTGATGCTGACGTAAAACCAGCCGATGGTCGCCACGCTCAATAATGCAACTCGCGCCGCCAAGCCCGACGGGGGCTTGCGGCGCGATAACACGGTACTGGGGGAAATAACGCGTCAGGACATCATGACGCGTGCGCTTATTGTTGCGTAACGGCACCTTTACCTGACCAGATAATTTCGCCGGTTTGAACCAGCATTAACTGCATCTGCAACGACGGCGTGTTCACGTTGCCTGTCGCGTTAGAATAAAGGACATACTGCGCACCAACGTTGCGGGCGATACCAATCGCTTTACTGCGCGAACCCAGGCTGTCCTGAGGCGACAGACCAAGCTGTTGCTTGGCGACCGCGAGCTGCTGGGCTGAGACCAGCGTAAATTTACCGTTGTTTGCCAGCGCGTTGCGCAGGGTTTCCGTCGCTTCTCCCGCATTCAGGGAACCGTTTGTACGGTTGTTCACGCTGTCTACCAGCAGCACACTGCCAGGCGTAACGCCCTGTGCCTGCAACATTTTGCCCACCATCGGCTGCATCGCGCCGTTCCAGTCATAGTGCCGCACTCGCGGCGCAGGCTGCGCGGTATCGTCCGGATGTTCGATCGGGCCAGGCTGCGCCGGAATAGTCGGTACAGACGGCACGGTTGGAACAGGTTGCGCCGGTGTTGTTGGCTGTTCCGTTCCCGGCTTCGCCTGATCCACCGGTGCAGGTTCTTCCGTTCGCGTCACACAGCCTGCCAGAAAGAGTGCGAACGCACTCAGGAGCGCATAACGGCTCATTGTTTTAATCAAGGTTCACTCCTTACAAATAAAGATAAAGTCTCACCTTATGTGCACCCAGATAGCTGGCGCTGCCGTAGAGCGTGACCGACGATCTTGCCGGGACCGTCACGCTACGCGGCGCCTCAAGCGGGTGCATCTCAAGACCTCTCACGTCATACCAGTAGAAGCGATAATGCACCGTCACTGGCTCTTGCCTTTCGTTATAGAGCGTAGAGGAGGCAGAAGACTGGATTTCGCTTATGGTCAACGAAGGATTTTCCGCCGTGATGCCCGCAGCAAGCACTGAGGACTCCATCACCAGCGTCTGTTCTTCACTGACCGGGATGGCGGGACGCGCGCTGCACCCAACCATAACCAGCGTCACGATCAGCGCTGCAATACGCCCAGTTAACATATTAAAGACCTTTATGTGCCAGCATCGGTCCCAGTGGACGTCCACCCAGAAGATGCATATGAATATGATAGACTTCCTGGCCGCCATGGCGATTACAGTTCATGATCAAACGGTATCCATCTTCAGCAATCCCTTCCTGCTCAGCAATTTTCGCGGCCACCGTAAGCATACGGCCCAGCGCAACTTCATGCTCGGTTTTAACGTCATTGACGGTCGGAATCAGAATATTGGGAATAATAAGGATGTGCGTCGGCGCCTGGGGAGAAATGTCGCGGAAAGCCGTGACCAGTTCATCCTGATAGACAATATCCGACGGAATTTCCCGGCGGATAATTTTACTGAAAATCGTTTCTTCAGCCATGACCTTTTCCTTTTATGTTTAATCTGGCGTCGTGCGTCCGTTGTTAACACACATTGTCTGTTTTACTGTGTGACACAACACAAGAGTATGAGCGAGTTTCTCCTGTCCTTTCAACCTTCTCCCGTTATTTCTTTCCTGATTATCGCCCATCTGGGTGAAGAGGCATCGCTTTAGGACATTTCTTTTCTGAAACCTGATTTCAGTTCATCCCGAAACATCTGTTTACAGCGTTAATCACAATGCGTATATTTCGCATTTGCATTTTCATGCGCATTTTTAACATAGAAAACGACGTCAGCCCGTGCTAGCGGGACTGTCGCGCACTACCTTCACCATTCACTAAGGGTTTGATGATGTCTTTCATTAATCACACCAGGGATGGGCAACGTCAGCCTGCCGCAACACCTTCGTTGCTGGCCGCCTGCATTGCTATGGCATTGACGCCAACCACCGCTTTCGCTGCTTCAACAGCCGAAGATACCGTCGTCGTTGATGGGGGTTTTGATAACACACAGGATCTTTCTGCCAGCCAGGATCAGGATTACAGCGTAAAAACCACTACCACCGGCACCAAACTGTTGCTGGTTCCCCGCGACATCCCACAGTCCGTCAGCGTTATCAGCCAGCAACGTATGGCTGACCAGAATCTGCAATCCATCGGCCAGGTGCTGACGAACACCACGGGCATTACGGCGCAGGTGCAGGACAGCGATCGTACCGTATTTTACTCACGCGGATTTTTCGTCAGCAACTACGCCTATGACGACCTTCCAACGTCCATCAGTGAAGTGTGGAACTTTGGTGATACCGCCGCCGATACCGCAATTTATGACCGCATTGAAGTGGTCCGCGGCGCCACAGGCCTGATGTCCGGGACGGGCAACCCGGCGGCGTACGTTAATATGGTGCGCAAGCATGCGGACAGCCAGGAATTTAAAGGCAACGTCTCCGCCAGCTACGGCAGCTGGGACAAGCAGCGTTACGTGCTGGATCTCCAGGCGCCGCTGGTGGAATCAGGTAAGGTACGGGGTCGTCTGATCACGGGTTATCAGGACAACGATAGCTTCGTGGATAACTACCACTACCGGAAGAAATTCCTCTACGGCGTGATGGATGCAGATGTTACCGACAGCACGACCCTCTCGGTAGGGTATGAGTATCAGGAAAGCCATACCGCCGACCCAACCTGGGGCGGGCTGCCGACCTGGTACAGCGACGGAAGTAAGACCAACTACAATCGCAGCCAGACCGTCGCGCCTGACTGGGCCTATTCAGATAAAGACAGCACCCGCATCTTCGCTAACCTGACCCAGCGTTTCGATAATGGCTGGGAAGCGCACATCAACGGCATGCATGCTGAAACCAACTTTGACTCTAAGCTGATGTATATGTCCGGTTATCCGGATAAAGAGACCGGCGCTGGCCTGGTGGGTTACGGCGGCTGGAACCGCGGGGAACGCAAACAGGATGCGGTCGATGCCTTCCTGCGCGGCGGTTTCGATCTCTTTGGCCGTCAGCACGAGATGATGTTCGGCGGCAGCTTTAGCCGTCAGCGTAACCATTACGACAACACCATGCCGGATGCAGTATACGGCATGGTTGATGTCGGCAACTTTAAGAACTGGAACGGGAATATTGCCGATCCGCAGTGGACGCCGTGGAAACTCTACAGCAAGGATGATATTCGCCAGTCTTCAGCCTATTCCTCTGCGCGTTTCTCACTCGCCGATCCGTTGCACCTGATCCTGGGGGCGCGTTACACCCAATACAACATTCGCTATAACCCCGCTGGTTCGCCGAATACACGTCTGGAAAGCACCAAAGATGATGTCACGCCGTATGCCGGCCTGGTGTATGACATCAATGAGGACTGGTCGACCTACGTCAGCTATACCTCTATCTTCCAGCCGCAGGATAAGCGCAATGCCAGTGGACGTTATCTCGACCCTACCACGGGTAAAAGCTACGAAGCCGGGGTGAAGGCAGACTGGTTTAATACCCGCCTCACCACCTCGCTGGCGATTTTCCGCATTGAGCAGGATAACGTGGCCAGCAACACGTATACCTACATGCCGAGCGGTGAGTCGATTTATGAATCGCTGGACGGGGTGGTCAGCAAAGGGGTCGAGTTTGAGCTCAACGGTGCACTGACCGATAACTGGCAGCTGACCTTTGGCGCGACGCGTTACATTGCAGAAGATAAGAATGGCAACGCTGTCAGCTCCGATCAGCCGCGCACAACCATGAAGTTGTTCACTCGTTATCAACTGCCAATGCTGCCGGAACTGACCGTGGGCGGTGGCGTAAACTGGCAGAACAAAGTGTGGACGGACGTGGAAGGCGGTCCGGCAGGACGTTCCCGCGCGGAGCAAGGCAGCTATGGGCTGGTGAACCTGTTCAGTCGCTATCAGGTCACCAAAGACTTTGCTGTTCAGGCTAACGTCAACAACCTGTTCGACAAAGAGTATTACGACTACGTCGGATCGTATGTAGTGTATGGCGCGCCACTGAACGTTTCGGTGAGCGCGAGCTACGATTTCTGAGTATTAAGCCCGGTGGCGCTGCGCTTACCGGGCCTACTCATCACGTAGGCCGGGTAAGACGCAGCCGCCACCCGGCCCCCCAAACCGAGTAATAAAAAAGGCAGCCATTCGGCTGCCTTAGTCTCCCCAGATCACAGCTTAGTTGTTGCGGATGTACTCATCCATTTCGGTTTTCAGGTTATCGGATTTCGTTCCGAAGATTGCCTGAACACCAGAACCTGCAACAACGACGCCTGCTGCGCCCAGTTTTTTCAGACCCGGCTGGTCGACTTTCGCAACGTCGGCAACGCTCACACGCAGACGAGTGATACACGCGTCCAGGTTAGTGATGTTCTCTTTACCGCCGAAAGCAGCAACCAGAGCAGGTGCCATTTCGCTGGTCGCACCGGCTTTGCTGTCTTCCGTTGCATCTTCACGACCCGGCGTTTTCAGGTCCAGTGCTTTGATCAGCACGCGGAAGACGGTGTAGTACACCACTGCGTAGCCCGCACCCACGATAGGGAACAGCCACAGCTTGCTGCTGTTACCGGACAGAACGATGAAGTCGATCAGGCCGTGAGAGAAGGACGTACCGTCACGCATACCCAGCAGGATACAGATTGGGAATGCCAGACCTGCCAGTACCGCGTGGATGATGTACAGGATCGGCGCAACGAACATGAAGGAGAACTCGATCGGCTCGGTGATACCGGTCAGGAACGAGGTCAGCGCTGCGGAGATCATGATACCGCCCACTTTTGCACGGTTCTCTGGTTTAGCAGAGTGCCAGATAGCAATTGCAGCGGCCGGCAGACCGTACATTTTGAACAGGAAGCCACCAGACAGTTTACCTGCCGTTGGGTCGCCCGCCATGTAGCGTGGGATGTCGCCGTGGAACACCTGACCTGCTGCGTTGGTGTATTCACCAATCTGCATCTGGAATGGAACGTTCCAGATGTGGTGCAGACCAAATGGTACCAGGCAGCGCTCAATGAAGCCGTAGATACCGAACGCCACAACCGGGTTCTGGTAAGCTGCCCACTGAGAGAAGGTCTGGATTGCCGTACCGATTGGTGGCCAGATGAAGGACAGGACCACACCGGTGAAAATCGCGGCCAGACCAGAAATGATCGGCACAAAACGTTTACCCGCGAAGAAGCCCAGATACTCAGGCAGCTTGATGCGATAGAAGCGGTTAAACATATACGCTGCAATCGCACCGGAGATGATACCACCGAGAACACCGGTGTCCGCCAGGTGCTTAGCGGCAATCTCTTCAGCAGGTAAATGCAGTACCAGCGGCGCAACCACAGCCATGGTTTTCACCATGATGCCGTAAGCAACAACGGACGCCAGAGCGGAAACACCGTCGTTATTGGTGAAGCCCAGAGCAACACCGATAGCGAAGATCAGCGGCATGTTAGCAAAAACAGAACCGCCTGCTTCGGCCATCACATGGGAAACTACGGCTGGCAGCCAGCTGAAGTTTGCAGAACCGACACCCAGCAGGATACCTGCGATAGGCAGTACGGATACTGGCAGCATCAGCGATTTACCGACCTTTTGCAGGTTAGCAAATGCATTCTTAAACATAATTGAGAGTGCTCCTGAGTATTTGTGCTTTTTTTTACGTTTTCACGCATTGGCCCGGGGGGAGTACCGCGCCGTGGACAGGACATCTAAGCGCCCTTTATTTATTACACAGAGTAAAATAATTCCCTCTGAGTTTGTTTGACGGCTATCACGTTTCAGTTCAAGACGGCCAAAAAACTTGCAGATATTTACATAAAGCATGTCTGGATGTGTCTAAAAACGCCATCACCGCCCCGAATGAGGCGGTGAACTTTACTCGCTTTACTTATTAATTACGAGCCTAAAAATAACAGGTGTATCAGACAGATTGCAGGCGGGCGGGGTCAATATGGAACAGGCTGGCGAAGTTTTCCGTTGTCACGCGAGCCAGTTCTTCAATACTGACACCTTTCAGAACGGCCATATACTCAGCAACATCCCGGGTCATCGCTGGCTGGTTCTCTTTGCCACGATGAGGCACCGGCGCCAGGTACGGGGAATCGGTTTCCACCAGAATACGATCCAGCGGAACATAGCGCGCCGCATCACGCAGTTGCTCAGCATTACGGAACGTGACAATCCCCGAGAACGAGATATAAAAGCCCAAATCAAGCAGCTTACCCGCCGTTTCTCTGTCTTCTGTGAAACAGTGTAGTACGCCACCGCAATCCGTCACCTTTTCTTCCCGCAGGATACCCAGCGTGTCGGCGCGCGCATCTCGGGTGTGAACGATAACCGGCTTATTCAGTTCCCGGCCAATGCGGATATGGTTACGGAAGGATTCCTGCTGGCGAGGTTTCGTTTCCGGAGTGTAGAAATAGTCCAGGCCGGTCTCGCCCATCGCCACTACGCCCTCTTCTGCGGCAAGACGGCGTAAATCCTCAACGTCGTACGCTTCATCCTGATTCAGCGGATGCACGCCGCAGGAGAAGACGACATTATCGCGCTCGCCTACCAGTTCACGCATGGAGCGGTAACCCGGCAACGTGGTTGCCACGGCCAGGCAAAAATTCACATCGCGCGCGGCGGCTTTCGCCAGCACGTCGTCCACATTTTTATGCAGGGATTGATAATCCAGGCCATCGAGATGGCAGTGTGAGTCGACTAAAAACATAATGTCTCTCTCAGAGGTGGGAAACCGGCGGTATGCCGCCCGGTTGCAGGTAGTGTTCGATACGCAGTAACTGGTCAGTCAGTAAAAGCTCGCGATTGAGACCGGTTACCGTCAAAAGTTGTTCACGACTCTGGCAGATATCATGAAGGATAGCGTGCAGCGACTGCCCTGACAGGCGATTCGCCAGCGTGGTGACCAGCGCCCACACGTCAGGGTTAGTCAGAAGCGTAGCCCCCTGCTGAATTTTGAGCGCATCCAGCAGCAGCGCGGCCAGCCAGTGCAGCCGTTCCGGAGCCTGATCGCTGTTCAGCGCTGGCAGCACGCTCAGCCAGTCATGGCTGTCGAGGGCTGATTCAACCGCACGACACAGCGTTTCACGCTGGGACCACACCTCGGGCTGTAATAAGGCCAGCGCAGCCGCAGGCGCACCGCTGCACAGGCGCAACGCTGAGAGCGCCGCGTCTTGTGACACCGTCACTTCCCGCTCAAGCCAGGCGAGTGCCCAGGATTCCTGAGGGACAGCAAGGTGGTGAAGACGGCAGCGACTGCGCAGCGTCGCCAGCAAGCGTTCCGGCTCGCGGCAGGAGAGGAAAAACCAGGTGTTTTCTGGCGGCTCTTCCAGGGTTTTTAACAGCGCGTTGGCTGCGGCTTCCGTGAGCAGCGCGGCATCTTTCAGCCACACCACTTTCGCCCCCCCCAGACGCGCATATTCGTACAGTTTCTCACTGACCTCACGCACCGCGTCGATACCGAGCGTATTTTTGCCCTTCTCAGGTTCGAGGGTGTAATAGTCAGGATGCGTGCCCGCCTGCATGAGCTGGCAACCCCGACACTTACCACAGCTTTTATGTCCTTCCGGATGTTGGCACATCAGAAAGCGGGTTATGGCATAAATCAACGCATCATCACCCATTCCCGGCAGCGCCTGGATCAGTAACGCATGATGCCCCCGACCAACCTGATAGCTGCCGATCAGCTGTTCAAAGTGTGGGCGCAACCATGGATACCATTTCATGCCTGCTGCTCCTGTAGCCACTGCGTAACGGTCTGCTGAATATCACATGTAACGTCTTCAAGGGATTGCGTCGCATCGATGGTACGAATGGTCTTGTCCTGCCCGGCCAGTTCCAGATAACGCGCACGGGTGCGGTTAAAGAAATCAAAAGACTCCTGTTCAATGCGGTCCAGTTCGCCGCGGGCACGGGCGCGCTTCAGGCCCACCTCAGGGGTCACGTCCAGATACAGCGTCAGGTCAGGACGGAAATCGCCCAGAACCGCGTCGCGAAGCGTAGCCAGCATGGCCTGATCGATACCCCGTCCACCGCCCTGATACGCCTGGGTTGAGAGATCGTGGCGATCGCCAATCACCCATTTCCCTTCTGCCAGAGCGGGTTTGATCACCGTCTCCACCAGCTGAACGCGCGCCGCATAGAACATCAGCACTTCCGCTTTGTCGGTAATAACTTCATCGCCAACGGATTTGATATCCAGAACCAGGCTGCGCAGTTTTTCCGCCAGCTGCGTACCGCCCGGCTCGCGGGTGAAGACCATGTCGGCGACGCCAAGCGATTTCAGCGTATCCACCACCACGTTACGGGCGGTGGTTTTGCCCGCCCCTTCGAGTCCCTCAATGACAATGTATTTACTGCGCATTTTTTTCCTTAAGTGCCTTCAGATAGTCCTGAACGGAGCGATTGTGACTGGCCAGGTTGGTATTGAACGTATGCCCCCCTTTTCCGTCAGCCACAAAATAGAGATACGGCGTTTTGGCCGGGTGCGCGGCGGCCTTCAACGATGCTTCACTCGGCGTCGCAATCGGTCCAGGCGGCAGGCCGCTAATCACGTAGGTATTATACGCCGTTGGCGTTTCCAGATCTTTTCTGGAAATCCTGCCGTTGTAGTTTTCGCCCATCCCGTAGATGACGGTAGGATCGGTTTGCAAACGCATGCCGATGCGCAGACGGTTAATAAACACCGAGGCAACCTGGTCACGTTCGGCAGCAACGGCCGTCTCTTTCTCGATGATCGAGGCCATCGTCATGAACTGGTTTTGATCTTTATAAGGCAGCCCCTCTGCTCGCCCTTTCCACGCAGCATCTACCGCCGCGACCATTTTATTGTGCGCGCGCTTCAGAATTGCCACATCCGTCGTGCCTGCCGTATACATCCACGTATCGGGCCAGAACCAGCCTTCCACCCACTCGGGATGTTCGAATTTTAAGGCGTCTGCCACGGTCTGGTAGCGGTCATCTTTCAGCGTATGCTTGATGTACGGCGCGTCACGCAGTTGCCTGAGATAATCGCTCAGACGCATACCTTCTACAAAACGCAATGGAAACTGGGCTTCTTTACCACTCTCCAGCAGTTGCAGCATCTCGCGCACGGTAATGCCAGGGGTGAAACGATAGGTACCGGCCTTGAAGTGGGACAGGTCCGGCTCAATACGCAGCAGCCACTGGAATACGCGTGGGCGATTGATAATTTTGTCGTCATACAGCTGCTGACCAAGCGCCTGCCGCCCGGTCCCCGCTTTCAGGGTAAAAATCGTCTCGTCTTTAATCAGGATCTGACTTTCAGCCAGCTGACGGACTTTCCACACTCCCGCTCCGCCAGCGATTCCGAACGCAACGATAAGAAGGAGGACAAAGCGTAACATTTTCTTCATGACTACCTGGTTTGCTCACATAACGGGGCCAGAAACTGGAACAGCTCGCGGGATGACCAGCACTTGCGGTCATAAGCGCGAACGGGGACAACGGGCATCAGCGCATTGCAGATAACAACTTCTTCGGCAGCCAGCAGCGCCTCTTCCTTAGCGTTAACTTCGACAACGCGAAAGCCTGCGCGTGCCAGCTGTTGCAAACAAAACTGCCGCATAATGCCGTTGACTCCGGCCTGCTCCAGCGAAGGCGTGAATACGTCACTGCCCTTCCGCCAGAGTAAATTAGCCGCACAGCATTCCGTAATGTACCCTTCGCTGTCAAGAACCAGCGCCTCCCCGGCCTCCGTCTGCTCAAGATGAGTACGAATAAGCACCTGTTCAAGACGGTTAAGATGTTTTATGCCAGCGAGCATCGGGTTTCGCCCCAGACGTACCGGGCTAAGCGCCAGGACTACGCCCTCTTCACGCCAGTGCGCGTAATGGGAAGGATAATCTGAAACGGAAAGGATCCGCGCAGGATGCTGGCAGGCAGAACCGCTATAGCCCCGACCACCGCTGCCGCGGCTGATAATGACTTTCAGGACGCCGCTTGCTTTCTCTGACGCCAGCCGACGCATTTCACTTTCAAGAATGTCCCACTGCGAGAAGGGGATCAGTAATGCTTCGCAGGCTTTTTGTAAACGAAGGATATGGGCCCCGAGCAGGCACACGCCACCGTCGAGAATACGCGCGGTCGTGAAACAGCCATCGCCAAACTGGGTCGCCCTGTCGCTTGCCGGCAGCATTTCTTGCTCAAAGCCATTAATTAAAAACATAGTGGCTCCTTATGCATGGAGGCTCAGTCTGGCAGGATGTGGTTAGCCGGACAAGGGGATATCACCTAATAAAAAAGGCCCGGCAAGCGGACCTTTATTATCGTCAGCGACTAACCAGACTCAGACCTTTTTGAAGATCAGAGAACCGTTAGTCCCACCGAAGCCGAAGGAGTTACACAGGGTGTACTCCATACCGCTAACCTGGCGCGCTTCGTGGGGAACGAAGTCCAGATCGCAACCTTCATCTGGATTATCCAGGTTGATGGTTGGCGGTACAGCCTGATCGCGCAGCGCGAGAATAGAGTAGATTGATTCTACTGCACCCGCCGCACCCAGGAGGTGACCGGTCATGGATTTCGTGGAGCTCACCAGTACACGGCTGGCAGATTCGCCGAAGATAGACTTAACCGCCTGCGCTTCTGCTTTATCGCCCGCAGGGGTAGATGTCCCGTGCGCGTTAACGTAGCCAATCTGTGCCGGCGTAATGCCCGCATCACGGATGGCGTTTTCCATCGCCAGCGCAGCACCTGCGCCGTTCTCTGGAGGAGACGTCATGTGGTAAGCATCGCTGCTCATGCCAAAGCCAACAACTTCAGCATAAATTTTCGCGCCACGTTTTTTCGCGTGTTCGTACTCTTCCAGTACGATCATGCCTGCACCGTCACCCAGCACGAAACCATCACGGTCTTTATCCCACGGACGGCTCGCCGCCTGAGGATTATCGTTTCGGGTAGAGAGCGCACGCGCTGCACCGAAGCCACCGACGCCCAGCGGGGTACTGGCTTTTTCAGCACCGCCCGCAACCATAGCATCTGCATCGCCGTACGCGATGATACGCGCGGCCTGGCCGATGTTATGCACGCCAGACGTACAGGCTGTCGCGATTGAGATGCTTGGGCCACGCAGGCCGAACATAATGGTCAGGTGACCTGCCACCATGTTTACAATCGTAGACGGAACGAAGAACGGGCTGATTTTACGCGGGCCGCCATTCACCAGAGATGTATGGTTTTCCTCGATCAGGCCAAGACCGCCAATCCCGGAGCCGATAGCAGCGCCGATACGGGTAGCGTTCTCTTCCGTAATCTCAAGGCCAGAATCCTGCATGGCCTGAACGCCAGCGACAATTCCATATTGAATGAAGGCATCCATCTTGCGCTGTTCTTTGCGCGAGATGATCTCTTCACAGTTAAAATCCTTTACTAAGCCAGCAAATTTCGTTGCATAGGCGCTAGTATCGAAATGGTCGATTAGGCTGATGCCGCTCTGACCGGCAAGGAGAGCTTTCCAGGTGGACTCTACGGTATTGCCGACAGGAGACAACATGCCAAGTCCGGTCACAACTACACGACGCTTAGACACGTTTGTCCTCCAGGGAGGGATAAAAAAAGAGATTCGTGGGACTACAAAAGATAAAACTCAGGCGGTCGAATGACCGCCTGGAGATGTTCACTTACGCCTGGTGACCGTTGATGTAATCAATGGCAGCCTGAACGGTGGTGATTTTCTCAGCTTCTTCGTCCGGAATCTCAGTATCAAACTCTTCTTCCAGAGCCATTACCAGCTCAACGGTGTCAAGAGAATCTGCGCCCAGGTCTTCAACAAAGGAAGCGGAGTTCACAACTTCTTCCTGCTTAACGCCCAGCTGTTCGCCGATAATTTTCTTAACGCGTTCTTCGATAGTGCTCATACTCTTAAATTTCCTATCAAAACTCGCTTTCGCGATGGTTTTCGTAGTGTATAAAATGTTGAAAAATTTGCAACTAAATCCCGGCAGGTCTTACCACGATTTTACGTTATTTTGAGGCCATTTGCCCAAATAACGCAAATATTTTCGATCGTGATTAAACCATGTACATCCCGCCGTTGACGTGGAGGGTTTCACCAGTGATGTAACCCGCTTCGTCAGAGGCTAAAAATGCAACCGCGCTGGCGATTTCTTTAGGGTCGCCAAGACGACCCGCTGGAACTGCCGCCAGCGTACCCGCACGCTGATCATCGGTCAGCGCACGCGTCATGTCCGTTTCAATAAAGCCCGGAGCAACAACGTTTACAGTAATTCCGCGGGACGCGACTTCGCGCGCCAGCGACTTACTGAAACCGATCAGACCTGCTTTCGCCGCAGCGTAGTTAGCCTGACCAGCATTTCCCATGGTACCAACCACAGAACCTACAGTGATAATACGTCCATGACGCTTTTTCATCATAGCGCGCATTACCGCTTTTGACAGACGGAATACCGATGACAGGTTGGTTTCGATAATATCGTTCCACTCATCATCTTTCATTCGCATCAACAGGTTGTCGCGAGTGATCCCGGCATTATTGACCAGAATATCCACTTCGCCAAACTCTGCGCGAATATTTTCCAGAACAGATTCGATAGATGCTGGTTCAGTCACATTCAGTACCAGACCTTTGCCGTTCGCACCCAGATACTCGCTGATGGCCTGTGCGCCATTCTCGCTGGTCGCAGTCCCGATCACCGTCGCGCCGCGCGCAACCAGTGTTTCAGCAATAGCACGCCCGATACCGCGGCTTGCGCCGGTCACCAGGGCAATTTTTCCTTCAAAACTCATGGTATTCCTCTTTTATTGCGAGAGTGCCGCTTTCATTGCTTCCGGCTCGTTAATCGCCGAGGCAGTCAGGGTGTCTACAATACGTTTTGTCAGACCGGTAAGTACCTTACCTGGACCGACTTCATACAGATGTTCAACGCCCTGAGACGCCATAAATTCAACGGTTTTGGTCCACTGAACTGGGCTGTAGAGCTGGCGAACCAGCGCGTTACGGATAGCCTCCGGCGCGGTTTCGCACTTCACATCGACGTTATTCACAACGGAAATCGTCGGTGCGTTAAAGGTCATTTTTTCCAGCTCAACCGCCAGCTTATCGGCAGCGGGCTTCATCAGCGCACAGTGAGACGGCACGCTCACCGGCAGCGGCAGTGCACGTTTTGCACCCGCAGCTTTACAGGCAGCGCCTGCACGCTCAACCGCTTCTTTATGACCCGCGATAACTACCTGGCCTGGCGAGTTAAAGTTTACCGGAGAAACGACCTGACCTTCAGCAGATTCTTCACAGGTTTTAGCAATAGAAGCATCATCCAGACCGATGATGGCAGACATGCCGCCCGTGCCTTCTGGCACCGCTTCCTGCATAAACTTACCACGCAATTCAACCAGACGGACCGCGTCAGCGAAGGCAATCACCCCTGCGCAGACCAGCGCAGAGTATTCACCCAGGCTATGACCCGCCATCAGCGCCGGCGTTTTGCCGCCCTGCTGCTGCCATACGCGCCACAATGCGACGGAGGCTGCCAGCAGTGCCGGTTGAGTCTGCCAGGTTTTGTTCAGCTCTTCAGCTGGGCCCTGCTGGGTCAGCGCCCACAGATCATAACCCAGCGCGTCAGAAGCTTCACGGAAAGTCTCTTCAATAACCGGATAGTTTGCTGCCATTTCAGACAACATCCCAACAGTTTGTGAGCCCTGTCCCGGGAACACAAAAGCAAATTGCGTCATTTTTTAATCCTTATCCTAGAAACGAACCAGCGCGGAACCCCAGGTGAACCCGCCACCAAAGGCTTCAAGCAAGACCAGTTGGCCCCGTTTAATTCGTCCATCGCGTACCGCTTCGTCAAATGCGCACGGTACCGATGCCGCAGAGGTGTTGCCGTGGCGATCAAGCGTCACCACAACGTTATCCATAGACATGCCCAACTTCTTCGCCGTCGCGCTGATAATACGCAGGTTAGCCTGATGCGGTACCAGCCAGTCGAGTGCGGCGCGATCCAGATTGTTCGCTTCCAGCGTCTCATCAACAATGTGAGCGAGTTCGGTCACGGCCACCTTGAACACTTCATTACCCGCCATTGTCAGGTAAATCGAACTGTCCGGATTAACGCGATCGGCGTTAGGCAGCGTTAACAGCTCGCCGTAGCGACCGTCAGCGTGCAGGTGCGTGGAGATAATGCCTGGTTCTTCGGACTGCCCCAGCAGCACCGCGCCCGCGCCATCGCCAAAAATAATGATTGTGCCGCGATCGGTTGGATCGCAGGTACGCGCCAGCACATCAGCACCGATCACCAGCGCATATTTTACGGCACCCGATTTAACATACTGATCGGCGATGCTCAGCGCATAGGTGAAACCCGCGCACGCCGCTGCAACATCAAATGCCGGGCAGCCTTTGATGCCGAGCATGTTCTGCACCTGGCACGCTGCGCTTGGGAAGGCATGCGTGGCAGATGTTGTCGCCACCACAATAAGCCCGATCTGTTCTTTATCAATGCCAGCCATCTCAAGCGCTCGCTGAGCGGCTTCGTAGCCCATGGTGGACACAGTTTCGTCTGGCGCGGCGATACGACGTTCACGGATACCTGTGCGCGTGACAATCCACTCGTCAGACGTATCTACCATTTTTTCAAGATCGGCGTTGGTACGCACTTGTTTTGGCAGGTAGCTGCCGGTACCTAAAATCTTCGTATACATGTACGCTCAGTCACTTTTAGCTAATACAGATCCCAGGCGAGCGGCAATCCTCTGAGGGACTTGTCGCTGCACCGCCTGCACTGCCTGTTCAATCGCGACGGTAAATGCTCGCTGATTGGCGGCGCCATGACTCTTAATCACGATGCCGCGCAATCCTAACAGACAGGCGCCATTATACTGGTCGGGGTTGAGGTGACTGAATCGCCGCGTCAGGCTTTTTTGTAACCAACGCTTTAATAAAATCAGCCACCAGGACCTTTTTTTACCTTCTCCCTGCGATTTCAGCAGAGAAAGGAACATTCGTACGACCCCTTCCATGGTCTTCAACGTCACGTTTCCGGTGAAGCCATCACACACTAATACATCCGTTTTGCCCGTCAGCAACTCATTGGCTTCGAGATAACCAATATAGTTGATGGAGGGAACCTGTTTGAGTAATTCCGCAGCGTCGCGGATACTGTCCAGGCCTTTGGTCTCTTCTTCACCAATATTCAATAACGCAACGCGGGGATTGGTAATCCCGACCACGTCTTCTGCCAGCACCGACCCCATCACGGCAAACTGAGCCAGCATTGTACTATCACAATCTACGTTAGCGCCCAGATCGAGCACCACCGTTTTGCCCTTCTGCTGATGCGGTAACACCGTCACCAGCGCCGGACGCTCAATGCCCTCAATCGGCTTGAGCAATAATTTCGACAGCCCCATCAGCGCGCCAGTATTTCCCGCGCTGACGCAAGCCTGCGCTCGCCCTTCTTTCACCAGCTCCAGCGCCATTCGCATAGAGCTGCCGCGGCTATTACGAATAGCCTGCGATGGCCGGGCATCACTGGCAATAACTGACTGCGCAGGAATAATCTGCAGACGCGAACGTTGTTCAAAGTCAGCTTTTGCAAGTAATGGCGTGATTGTGTCGGGATTACCGACTAAAAGAAGTGTGAGTTGCGAATTAGAATTCAGTGCCTGCAATGCTGCAGGCACTGTCACGGTAGGGCCAAAATCTCCCCCCATGACATCTAACGCCAGGGTTAGACGTGTCAAGGTATCGTCGCAGCCTGGTTCGGTAAACTCCCCGTTTTCACGGGGAAGTTCCTCACTAAGCCTAATCACGCTGACGCGTGATTACTTAGTGATAACCTTGCGGCCGCGGTAGAAACCGTCAGCGGTGATGTGGTGACGCAGGTGTTTCTCACCAGAAGTCTTGTCTACAGACAGGCTGGTAACTGCGGTCAGCGCGTCATGGGAACGACGCATGCCACGTTTGGAACGGGTTGGTTTATTCTGTTGTACGGCCATGGACCTTACTCCTCAATTACTTACGCTTTAAGCTGGCTAATACGGCAAATGGATTTGGTTTTTGCGCTTCATCAGGCAGTTCCCCAAAGACCATGTCCGCCTCGGACACTTCACAGTGTTCAGAATCATGCACCGGAACGACTGGCAGGGAGAGGATGACTTCATCTTCAACCAGCGCCAGAAGATCGATTTCACCGAATTCGTTAACCTCAATCGGTTCATACGCTTCCGGGAGTGCTTCAGCCTGTTCGTCAGAACGAACCGGACTGAAACAATACGTTGTGTGAACATGCTGTACAAACGGTTTCCCGCAGCGCTGACATTCGAGCGTTACCGTCACCTTTGCATCACCGGTTAAAACGGCGAGGCGCTGGTTGTCGATAGCGAACGACATGGAGCACTCTACATCACTGTCCACACTGACTACAGATTCGGCAATACGCTCAGCCTGATCGGAAGAATAGATTCCTTCGTAATCGAGGCGTTTTTGAGCCGTACGAACCGGATCAAGAGTCAGGGGTAATTTTACCTTTTGCATAGGGCGCGCATATTAACTTTGTAACGTCATAGAGTCAAAGAAAAAGGCAACCAGAGCTGCCTTTTGCCAATTATTCGCACACATTGCGGCCTGTAGTTTAAAATGGCTGGCATCGATACGCTATATCTGGTGATAAAAATATGCCAAATCTCGTCCTTGCTTCCACTTCACCTTATCGCCGAATGCTGCTGGAAAAGCTCGGGATCCCGTTTGAATGCGCCGCGCCGGAGGTGGATGAAACGCCACAGCCGGGCGAGTCACCGCGTCATCTGGTGACCCGTCTCGCGAAAGAGAAAGCACAGTCGCTGGCCGTACGTTACCCCGCTCATCTGATTATAGGCTCCGATCAGGTTTGTGTGCTGGGCGGCGAAATCACCGGTAAACCGCATACGGAAGAAAACGCCTGCCAGCAGCTTTTGCGTGCGCGAGGCAGTATCGTGACCTTTTATACCGGCCTGGCGCTTTATAATTCCGCCTCCGGTCATCTGCAAACCGAGTGCGAGCCATTTGATGTGCACTTCCGTCATCTCAGCGAGGAGGAGATTATGGATTACGTGCGTCGGGAACGTCCTCTGAACTGCGCAGGGAGTTTCAAAAGTGAAGGACTGGGAATTGCACTGTTCGACAAGCTGGACGGGCGGGATCCCAACACGCTGGTGGGGTTGCCGCTGATTGCGCTCTGCCAGATGTTAAGGCGAGAAGAGTGTAATCCGCTGACGATGTGATTTTTGCCCAGCAGCGCTTCGCTTGTATGGGCCTACGGGTTTCGTAGGCCGGGTAAGCGCAGCGCCACCCGGCACATAATCAGCCGCGCAGAACTTTCAGGCAGCGTTTCAACTGATCATCCAGCGGCGCTTCAATACGGATAACTTCACCGGTATTAGGATGGGTAAACTTCAGCGCTGCCGCATGCAGGAACAGACGCGACAGCCCCGTACCCGCCAACTGCTTATCAAACTCGCGATCGCCATAGCGATCGTCGAACGCAATCGGATGGCCTGCAAACTGGGTATGGACGCGAATCTGGTGAGTACGCCCCGTCACCGGACTACAGCGCACCAGCGTGGCGAATTCGTAGCGCTCTTCTACTTTAAATCGCGTCTCAGACGGTTTCCCTTCCTGATTAACACGAACAATGCGCTCACCGCTTTGCAGAATATTTTTCAGCAGCGGCGCCTGCACCACTTTCACGTGGGACTGCCACTGGCCGCGCACCAGCGCCAGATAATCTTTCTGCATCCCTTTTTCGCGCAGCTGTTCATGCAGGGAACGCAGTGCAGAACGTTTTTTCGCCACCAGCAGCACGCCTGAGGTATCACGGTCAAGACGGTGAACAAGTTCGAGGAAACGCGCTTCCGGGCGCAGCGCACGTAAACCTTCGATCACGCCGAAGCTCAGACCGCTCCCCCCGTGTACCGCCGTTCCGGACGGTTTATTCAGCACCAGAATGTGGTCGTCCTCATAAAGGATAACGTCGCTCAAAGCCGCGACTTTTTGCAGCTTCGGAGAAACGACCTCTTCTTCACGCTCTGCAACACGTACCGGTGGAATGCGGACTTCATCGCCCGCCTCGAGCTTGTACTCGGGCTTCACACGTTTTTTGTTCACCCGCACCTCACCCTTACGCAAGATGCGATAAATCATACTTTTTGGCACACCCTTCAATTGGGTGCGCAAAAAATTATCGATACGTTGCCCCGCCTCGTCGTCGGCGATGGCAACCATTTTTACGGCTGGAGTCTCTGTTTTCATGGTTGGCGATTCTAAATAGCGTCTGACATTAGCGCCACTCATTTTTCTATGCTTATATTTACTTTTATCCGGACCACTCCCCTTTCGCGCAATCGATTTGGTGGTTATTAAACCAATCACCCCGTTGAAGTGAAGAAACTGTGAGTAACCGGGTGATAATTGGTAAAAGTCATCTTGCTATAACCCGGCGAGCAGTGGAATAATGAATCCGTTTTCCGCGTTAAATCCGGGTTTTGTAAGGATGTCGACGGAATGACCAATTTTGTCTGACCGATCATCCACGCAGCAATGGCGTAAGACGTATTGATCTTTCAGGCAGTTAGCGGGCTGCGGGTTGCAGTACTTCCCGGTATAAGGATTGTTCTCTGGAGAGTTTTCCCAGGCAATTCCCCTGATAATTGCGCTGTGTTTCCCTATGAAATACAGGCAACCGACACTCTGCGCCTCTTAAGCGAGCGACAACCGTGAGGTTGGCGACGTGAATAGACACGAGGCCATCGGTTCATACCCCGGAAAGCGTCACCTTGCCCGCAGCTTTGTCGTCAATGTAAGAATAACGAGTAAGTTACGATGAAAAGAATGTTAATCAACGCAACTCAGCAAGAAGAGTTGCGTGTCGCCCTTGTGGATGGGCAGCGCCTGTACGATCTGGATATCGAAAGTCCTGGACACGAACAGAAAAAAGCGAACATTTACAAAGGCAAAATCACCCGCATTGAACCAAGCCTTGAAGCTGCATTTGTCGATTACGGTGCTGAGCGTCACGGTTTCCTTCCTCTCAAAGAAATCGCCCGCGAATATTTTCCTGCAAACTACAACTCCCATGGCCGTCCGAACATCAAAGATGTTCTGCGTGAAGGTCAGGAAGTTATCGTCCAGATCGATAAAGAAGAGCGTGGCAACAAAGGCGCCGCGCTGACCACCTTTATCAGTCTGGCAGGAAGCTATCTGGTATTGATGCCAAACAACCCGCGTGCGGGTGGCATCTCTCGCCGTATCGAAGGCGATGACCGTACCGAGCTGAAAGAAGCACTGGCAAGTCTTGAACTGCCAGACGGCATGGGCCTTATCGTGCGCACCGCAGGCGTTGGCAAATCTGCCGAAGCGTTGCAGTGGGACCTGAGCTTCCGCCTGAAACACTGGGAAGCCATCAAGAAAGCGGCAGAAAGCCGTGCTGCGCCGTTCCTGATCCACCAGGAAAGCAACGTCATCGTGCGTGCCTTCCGTGATTATCTGCGTCAGGACATCGGTGAAATTCTGATTGATAACCCGAAAGTGCTTGAGCTGGCTCGCCAGCACATCGCCGCACTGGGTCGCCCGGATTTCACCAGCAAAATTAAACTGTACACCGGTGAAATCCCGCTGTTCAGCCATTATCAGATTGAATCCCAGATCGAGTCTGCCTTCCAGCGTGAAGTGCGTCTGCCATCCGGCGGTTCTATCGTTATCGATACCACCGAAGCGTTGACCGCCATCGACATCAACTCCGCGCGAGCAACCCGCGGCGGCGACATCGAAGAGACCGCCTTCAACACCAACCTTGAAGCCGCTGATGAAATCGCCCGCCAGCTCCGCCTGCGCGACCTGGGTGGTCTGATCGTTATCGACTTCATCGACATGACCCCGGTTCGCCACCAGCGTGCGGTTGAAAACCGTCTGCGTGAAGCGGTGCGCCAGGATCGCGCGCGTATCCAGATCAGCCATATTTCTCGCTTTGGCCTGCTGGAGATGTCCCGTCAGCGCCTCAGCCCGTCTCTGGGTGAGTCCAGCCATCACGTCTGCCCGCGCTGTTCCGGTACAGGTACCGTTCGTGACAATGAATCTCTCTCCCTCTCTATTCTGCGTCTGATTGAAGAAGAAGCGCTGAAAGAGAACACCAAAGAGGTTCACGCTATTGTTCCGGTGCCGATTGCCTCCTACCTGCTGAACGAAAAACGTGCAGCGGTGAGCGCAATCGAAGCGCGTCAGGGCGGCGTTCGCTGCATCATCGTGCCAAACGACGAGATGCAAACCCCGCACTATCACGTGCTGCGCGTGCGCAAAGGCGAAGAGACAAGCACCCTCAGCTACCTGCTGCCGAAGCTGCATGAAGAAGAAATGGCGCTGCCGTCTGATGAAGAGCCTGCCGAGCGTAAACTGCCTGAGCAGCCAGCTTTAGCGACCTTCATCATGCCGGAAGCACCGCCAGAAGCGACGCTGGAAAAACCAGCGGAAAAACCTGCTGTGCAGAAAGTGGCTCCTGCCGCGCCAAAAGCACAGCCTGAGCAGCCTGGTCTCCTGAGCCGCATCATCGGTGCGCTGAAAAAAATGTTTGCCGCCGAAGAAGTTCAGCCTGAGGAGCCGAAAGAAGCGCCAAAAGAAGCGAAACCAGAGCGTCAGCAGGACCGTCGTAAGCGTCAGAACAACCGTCGCGACCGCAACGACCGTGGCGATCGTAATGAGCGCCGTGATAATCGTTCCGATAACAACGAAGGCCGTGAACAGCGCGAGGACAACCGTCGCAACCGTCGCGAGAAGCAACAGCAGAACGTTGAAGATCGTGAGATTCGCCAGCAGGCGGGCGATGAGTCCGAGAAGAGCAAACAGCGTGACGAGCAGCAGCCTCGCCGCGAGCGTAACCGTCGTCGTAACGATGACAAACGCCAGGCTCAGCAGGAAGTCAAAAACCTGAATCGCGAAGCGCCTGTAGAACAGCAGGACACTGAGCAGGAAGAGCGTACTCAGGTTATGCCGCGTCGTAAGCAGCGCCAGCTGACCCAGAAAGTACGTGTGGGTGTTGTTCAGGCCGAAGAAAACGACGTTATCGCGGTTGAAGCGGTTGAAAGCACAACGGGTACTCAGGTTGCGAAAGTTGACCTGCCAGCCGTAGTTGAAAATCAGGTTGAGCAGGACGAAAGCAGCGAAAACCGTGATAACGCAGGTATGCCGCGTCGCTCCCGCCGTTCTCCACGCCATCTGCGCGTGAGCGGTCAGCGTCGCCGTCGTTATCGTGACGAGCGTTACCCGACCCAGTCTCCAATGCCAATGACCGTGGCGTGCGCGTCACCTGAGATGGCATCCGGTAAAGTCTGGATCCGTTATCCGGTTGCACGTCCGGAGCAGGCTGTTGAAGAACAGGCTGTGACCGAAGAGGTGATTGCACCAGTCGTCGCGGTGGAAGACGTCGTGACTGAAGCGGCAACTGTGGTCGAACCGCAGGTTGTTGAAACAGCGCCGCCGCAGGCTGTGGAAGTGGAAACGACCCATCCTGAAGTGATTGCTGCGCCGGTTGATGCCGCACCGCAGATCATTGCCGAAGAAGATACCGTGGTGGCTGAAGAAGTCGCGGAAGACGCTAAGCCTGTATCCGCAGCAGAAGAGCCCGCAGACGTTGCCGTCGAAACGGTGACGGAAGAGGTTGTTCAGGACGTCGAGATTCAGGTTGAACCTGTTGTCGAAGAGGTCAAAGCGCCTGAAGTGAAATCTGAGCCGGTTGAGATCGTTGAAGCTGTAGCGCCTGCTCACATTGCTACCGCGCCAATGACTCGTGCCCCGGCACCTGAGTACGTGCCTGAAGCACCACGCCATAGTGACTGGGTTCGTCCGGAATTCAACTTCGAAGGTAAAGGTGCTGCCGGTGGTCACAGTGCGACGCACATGGCTACTGCCCCAGCTACTCGTCCTCAGCCTGTTGAATAACGCACGCTAAGACTGAAAGCCGACCTTCGGGTCGGCTTTTTTATGGCTGTTGCAGGGGCTTTCTCATCCCGGTGACCTCCGGCATTATCTGCCGCATCAGCTCCAGAAAACGCCGCAAGCGCGCCGGATAATAGCGTGACCAGGGATAAACCAGATGTACCGGTAGCGCTGCTGGCTGCCACTCTGGCAGTAAATGCACCAGTCGCCCTTCCCGAATATCATCCTGTACCGTCCAGCTGGATACCACCGCCACGCCTAGCCCGGTGAGTGCCGTATTGCGCGCTACATACAGGCTGTCGGTACTCAGGCGTGGCGTAATGGTAACTCTCGCCGGGGTGGGTGTTGCCTCGTGGAAGAGTTCCACATGGCGTTGATAAAAAGAGCTGATTGCAATCCAGGGGAGATGTTGCAGATCGTCCGGCGTGTTAACTGCGGGAAAACGGGCCAGGAGTGCCGGTGACGCTACCACCGAGCGCGGCACTTCAGCCAGCAACACAGACACGGTTGCCGGATCGACTTCCACGCCCACCCGAATAGCACAGTCAAGGTTGTCGCCGAGGAAATCAACCGAGCGATCGTTAAGCATCCATTCGATTGAGAGTAGCGGATAGCGCTGCAAAAATTCGGTTAACGGTTTTAGTAGCTGATCCTGGCCAAACGCGTGAGGCGCGCGCACCCTCAGCACCCCGACCGGTTCATCTTCCGTCTGCCCCACCTCGTCTTCCAGCGCCAGCCAGCTGTCAATCACCCGTCTGGCATGCTGATAGCAACGTTCACCGTCATCGGTCAGCCGTGTCGTATGGGTTGTGCGCAGCATCAGGCGCACGCCCAGCATGGTCTCGAGCGACTGCAACCGTCGGCTCACCGTGGCCTGGGTTGTTGCCAGCTGACGTGCCGCCGCAGAAAGGGACCCCGCCTCCACAATGCGAACAAAGGTTCGCATCAGTTCTACACGATCTATACGCTCAGTCCGTTTCATATCATTTGCACCTATACGCTACACGTATAAGCGTTTTACCACCGCGCCCGCTACCGTCGCAAGGCGTACTGATAAAAAATAGCCGCACACGACGAATGAGGAACATCTTATGAACACAACCACCACCCGGGCCGTAAGCCGCTGGGTAATCTTAATGCTGGCGCTCGGTGCGGGCTTCAGCGTGGCATCCATCTATTATGCCCAGCCTCTGCTGCCGCTGATGGGCTCAGACCTGCACCTGAGCATCGAAGGCATGGGCATGGTCCCGACGCTCACCCAGGCGGGTTATGCCTTAGGTATCCTGTTTCTGCTCCCGCTCGGCGATCGTTATGACCGCAGAACGTTGATCCTGATAAAAAGTGCAGCTCTGGCGCTGTTCCTGCTGGGTTGTAGCCTGACCGGACAACTTCATTCCCTGCTGCTCACCAGCCTGCTGATTGGCATGGCCGCCACCATGGCGCAGGATATTGTCCCGGCCGCAGCGATCCTCGCGCCGGAAGGCAAACAGGGAAAAACAGTCGGCACGGTGATGACCGGCCTGCTGCTGGGGATTTTGCTCTCCAGAACCGTGAGCGGCGTGGTGGGTGAAGCCTTTGGCTGGCGAGTGATGTATCAGCTGGCCGCCGCAAGCATTGCCTTTATCGGCGTGGTGATGTGGGCCGTACTTCCCCGCTTCGCCGTTCATTCCACGCTGAGCTACCCGGCACTGATGCGCTCCATGGAACACCTCTGGCGTCGCTACCCGGCGCTGCGTCGGGCTGCGCTGGCTCAGGGTTTTCTGTCGATCGCTTTTAGTGCGTTCTGGTCGACGCTGGCGGTCATGCTGCTGGAACGGTATCACCTTGGCAGCGCCGTGGCGGGTGGTTTTGGTATTGCCGGAGCAGCAGGCGCGCTGGCCGCACCGCTGGCAGGCGGTCTGGCCGATAAGCTGGGCGCCGGTAAAGTGACCCAACTGGGTGCCGCGCTGGTGACCCTCTCGTTTGCCCTGATGTTCCTGATGCCAGCCCTGGGTGTACACGGCCAGTTGCTCCTGATTGCCCTCTCCGCGGTCGGTTTCGATCTCGGTTTGCAGTCCAGCCTCGTGGCGCACCAGAACCTGGTCTACAGCCTTGAGCCGCAGGCCCGTGGGCGCCTTAACGCCCTGCTGTTTACCGTCATTTTCATCGGAATGGCGCTGGGTTCGGCATTAGGCAGCAATATCTATACGCTGGCAGGCTGGACGGGCGTGGTAGCACTGGCAACCCTGTGTGGTGCCATTGCGCTGGCTATCAGAGTGATTGAAAGCGCCCGGGTGGTGTCCGCTCAGGCAGAAAGTGTGTAAAAAAAATGCCCAACCCGGACGGGTTGGGCAGTCAAAACATGCCCAGTTTCAAGACATGTCAAACAGGTCAGAGTCTTATCTGTTCATCTGGAACAAAGACATACCCTGCATATCGCTAAAGGCTTTATACGAGGCCTGCAACGCCGCCTGCTGCATGGTGTAGGACGAAATCACCGAGTTCCAGTCTACGTCAACCAGGTTACTCATCTGCTGGGTCTGACCCAGCGCGCGGTCTTCACCCAGAGCGTCCAGCTTGCCCAGCTCATCCAGCTTGATGCCGAGGTCGGCGCGCACGGTCAGCACGTTGTTGAGGGAGTTGCTCAGGCCACGGTTGGCTTTATCAATAGCCGCCGTAAACGCCTCGGCTTTCGTTTCGTCCTCCCCAATCGGCGTATTCAGCGCTTCAATTGCGGAGTCGAGGATCTTGAACAAATTCGTTTCCGGCGCACTACCATCTGGCTCTGGCTTGGCATTGCTGGTAAAGCTATCGAAAACTTCAGTGCCCGTATGGCTAATTTGCATCGTGCGCGCGGAGTCAACCTGCTGGCTGATTGGCGTTCCGCCGCCCTTATAATCACCCGTAGTCTGGTCGAAAGCCGCCGCTTCGGTTTTGTAACCGGAAAAAATATAGCGACCGTTACCGTCCGTGCTGTTAGCCAGGTTCATGAGCTGATCGCGAATACCTTGCAGGTTCGTTGCCAGCGAAGCGCGGTCATCGTCACTTAACGTACCGTTGCCCGCATTGACAATCTTTTCCTGAGCAGCCTGGATAGCGGTTGTCACTTGCGATAACACGTTTTCTTCCAGCGAGACTTTCGTCGTAGCGAAGGAGCGCGCCAGCGCATACTGGCTGTTTTGCGTTTGGGCCTGAGAGAGCACAACGGCCTGCGAAGCGGCAATCGGATCGTCAGACGGACGGTTGATACGCTTCCCCGTAGACATCTGCTCGCCGTAGCTGAGCCAGAGGCTTTGGGAGTTCGTCACGCCGCGCATGCTTTGCTCATACATCATTTGAGTACTAATACGCATTTTTTATGCCTCAGCCTTAGCGGATATTGATCAATGCATCAAACAGCGTGCTCGCCGTTTGCAGCACCTGCGCATTCGCCAGATAGTACTGCTGATAGCGTTGCAGGTTGCCATACTCTTCATCCAAGTTAACCCCGGAGATTGACTGCTGTTGTTTGGTCAGCTGCGTAACAACGTTAACTTTGGTTTCGCTGCTGGTTTTCAGCGACGCCGTGGTGCTGCCCACCGTACTGACCAGCGCGGCATAAGCATCGTTAAAGGTTTTGTTTCCCCCCACCAGCTTGGCGCTCTGCAAATCCAGCAGCTTTTGGCCATTGGTATTGTCGCTTTCGCCGCTTCCTTTCGCGGAAGCCATCGCCAGTTTGGATTCGTCGCTGATCGCAACGTCCATATTCACGATAACGTCATTCACCGGCTTCACGATAAAGCTGTCTTTATTATTGGCCGAGCCGCTAATGTTGACGTTGAGGCCATCAAACGACAGATTACCGCTGGTATCCGGCATAGCCGTGAAGCTGGTGTTGTCTGACAGACGGGTGATGGTCCAGTCAGTACCGTTATACTCAACTTTGTAGTTTGTCGCCTGGACCTTGGTACTGTCCGTCATCGTTGCCGTCACGGACGCGCTTCCGGTGTTCTTACCGTTACTCAGCACTGCCGGGGAGCCAAAATCAAACAGCTTGCCGCCTGCGTCCCCGTTGGCATCAAAGCCCGCCTGGTGCTGGGTATTCATGGCATCCGCAAACGCCAGCGCCATCTGGTTAAGCGTATTTCGCGCCTGATCCAGATCCTGAGAACGGAACGTTAACAGCCCCCCAAGCGACCCCGTGGTGATCTGTTTTTCTGAGATCTCCACGTTGCCTGCTGCGGCATCCACATACGCAATCGTTGTACGTGCAGGGTCCGCGCTGGATTTCACCGCAGCCAGCTGGCTGGCGTTGCTGCCCTGTACCAGGGTGTAGCCGTTGGCGATAGAGATGTTGTAGGTGCCGCTGTCCTGTACGGTCACGTCCACACCGACAATTTTGTTCAGTTCGCTCACCAGCTGATCGCGCTGATCGAGCAGTTCGTTCGGGGATGCGCCCGCCCCTACGCCAGTCAGCCGGGAAATCTGATCGTTAAGGTTGGCAATCTGCTTCGCATAGTTATTGATCTGATCGACGCTGGTAGAAATCGCCGTATTGACCTGCGCATCCTGATCGCGGAGATATTGATCGTTAGTTTTGAACTGGTTTACCAGACCATCTGCCTTCCCGAGTACCGTCTGGCGTGCAGCCGGATCTTCTGCGTTACTCACCAGCGTTTGCAGGCTTTTAAAGAAATCCTGGAGGTTGGCAGAAAGCGAGTTCGTGGTATCCGACAGCACGTCGTCAATTTTCGACATCTGCTGGTAGCGCGTGGTCAGGCCGCTGCTCTGGTTCTGCGCCGCGCGCAGCTGGTTGGTAATAAACGCATCATATTCACGCTGAACGCCGGAGACATAGACCCCGTTACCCACCCAGCCGCCGCCGGTCAGGGTGCTGTTTGATGCGCCCAGAATGGTAGTCTGGCGGGTATAACCTGCCACGTTGTAGCTTGAAATATTATTACTGACGGTATTGAGTGCCGACTGCGCAGCACTGAGGCCACTCATGGCGCTGTTAATCAAACTGGACATGGGGGTTCCTTTTATACGTTCAGACACGAGTCCTGATGAAGGTTATCGGCAACCTCCAGCGGGACTTGAGAACTTTCAGAACAGATTTTCGAGATCTGTGCTATACGCTTTGCTGACCTTCTCAGACATGGATTTCAGCTGCTGGATCATGCTGGTCAGCTTGCGTGCATAGTTTGGATCGGTCGCGTAGCCGGCATTCTGCAATGCCTGAGCGCCCTGCTCTGGCGTGGTGGCCTGGGTCACGGCGGTGTAACGCGGATTCCGGCTCAGCAGCCCGACATAATCCGACAACGCTTCCAGATACGAGCTGTAGACGCGGAATTTGGCTTTCACCTTCACTGCCGCACCGTTCTCATATTCGGTGGTGGTAATTTCCGTGGTCGGCCCCTTCCAGCTGGAAGTGGCCTTCACGCCAAAGATGTTGAAGCTCGGCTCGCCGTTCTCCCTGCGGATCTGACGTTGCCCCCAGCCCGACTCCAGCGCCGCCTGCGCCAGAATCAGATGGTGTGGCACGCCGCTTTCTTCACTGGCAAGACGCGCCGGCAGGGAGAGCTGCGCCAGGAAGTCTTTGCTGTCGCCGGAGAGCGGCTCGTCACGCGCTTCTGTCGGCTTCGGCATCGCCTTACGCACCATCTGCGTCAGCGCCTGATTTTGATAACTGGTCACCTTTTCCAGATCAAACTTCAGCGGCACCTGCGGCGGAGCCTCTTCAGGTGGCAGCCCCTGAGCGGCTGCGGTCTGTTTCACAATCATGTCCGCCAGGCCGAGCCCCTTTCCGGCGGTCATTTGCTGGGCAATCTGCTGATCGTACATGCTGGTGTAAAGCCGTGTGGAATCGCTGCTGAACATGCCATCTTTCGGCAGGGTTTCACGCATGCTTTTCAACATCATCTGCACGAACATGCCTTCCACCTGACGGGCAACCGGGCGGATATTCGCCGCCGGATCCTTGCCCGCTTTGGTTTTCAGCTCGTTGAGCGACTGGGCATCCCAGGCGGCACTGGTCAACAGTTTGCTATCGGTCAGCATTTAGATGATTTCCAGTTTAGCGCGCAGGCAGCCTGCACTTTGCATGGATTGCAGAATGGACATCAGATCCATTGGCGTTGCACCCAGCGCGTTCAGGGCACGCACCACGCTGTTCAGGTTGGCGCTGGAGCGCACGCTCTGCAACGATCCGCCGCTCTGTCGTAAATCAATCTGCGTTTGCGGGGTCACTACCGTCTGACCGCCACCAAACGGGGTATCCGGCTGGCTGACGTTGGCCGAGCGGTTAACCGTGACGGAGAGATTGCCCTGCGCCACGGCGCAGCTGTCCAGCGTCACTTCGCGGTTCATCACCACCGATCCGGTACGGGAGTTGATAATGACTTTTGCATCCTGCACCGACACGTTCACTTCCATATTCTGGATATCGGCCAGCATCCGCACCTGGTTGCTGCTACCGGTTGACGTGCGGATCTGCACGGTGCGGGCATCCAGCGCGGTGGCGCTGCCGTAACCCCGGCTGCGGTTGATGGTGTCAGCAATCTGCTGCGCCATCGTGAAGTCTTCGTTATTCAGTTGCAGGTTAATGGTGTTGCCGGTGCCGAACTGGGTCGGCAGCTCACGTTCGATGATCGCGCCGTTGGTAATACGTCCCCCGTTCAGCTGGTTCACCTGCACGCTGCTGCCGCCCGCCGATGCACCTGCCCCGCCAACCAGAATGTTGCCCTGCGCCAGAGCATACACCTGGCTGTCGACGCCTTTCAGCGGCGTCATCAACAACGTACCGCCGCGCAGGCTTTTGGCGTTACCCATCGACGAGACAACCACGTCGATGGTTTGCCCCTGACGCGCAAAGGCCGGATAAGACGCAGTCACCATCACCGCCGCCACGTTTTTCAGCTGCATGTTGGTCCCCGCCGGTACGGTAATACCGAGCTGAGAGAGCATGTTGTTCAGGCTCTGGGTGGTGAACGGCGTCTGGGTCGTCTGGTCACCCGTCCCATCCAGCCCCACCACCAGGCCGTAGCCAATCAGGGAGTTTTCGCGCACGCCCTGCACGCTGGTGAGATCGCGAATGCGATCGGCCTGCGCAACGGTAGCGACCAGCGACAGCGCCACGGCGAAGAGAAATTTATACATAGGTCACCTCGCTTACATCGGCGATAAGTTAAGGAAGAAGCGTTGCAGCCAGCCCATATTTTGCGCTTCGTTGATGTAGCCGTTGCCGACGTACTCAATGCGCGCATCCGCCACCTGTGTGGACGGTACGGTGTTGGTGCCGCTGATGGTGCGAGGGTTAACCACACCGGAGAAGCGAATGAATTCCGTACCCTGGTTAATGGCGATCTGTTTTTCGCCCACCACGTGCAGGTTGCCGTTCACCAGAACCTGGTCAACCGTTACCGTCAGCGTTCCGCTGAAGGTATTGCTGGCGTTCGCGCCACCTTTACCGTTAAAGGTGTTGCCACCGGAGGCTTCCACATCCGCACGGGCGTTGCCGAACAGCCCTTGCAGATAGCGCGGTACGGTGTCGAAGCCAAAATTGGTTTTGCCGTCGCGGCTGGCATTCGCCGACGAGCTCTTGCTCGCGCTGACGTTTTCCTGCAACACAATGGTCAGCGTATCGCCGACGTTACGCGGACGACGGTCTTCAAACAGCGGCTGATAACCGTAGTTAATCGGCTGCGCGGTCTGGAAAATAGAGCCGTTCACCACCGGCGAGGGGCCGGGAACGGGTTGGGCGGTAGTCGCACCCTGTACCAATGGTTTAGACGGGATCCAGGCACACCCGCTGAGGGTGACAGCCAGAACAGTCAGGATCGGATAACGAAACGCCGCGTTTTTTTGCATTGCCTTCATCTTCGAAAACAGGGAGCCGGTGCGACGTTTACCGCACCGGGCTACACCTTAGAGTTGCGTCAGTTTTTGCAGCATCTGGTCGGTCGTCGACACTGCTTTACTGTTAATTTCATAGGCGCGCTGGACCTGGATCATATTCACCAGCTCTTCCGCCACGTTAACGTTCGAGGTTTCCACATACCCCTGGTACAGCAGCCCCGCACCGTTCAGGCCGGGGGTACTTTCATTTGGCGTGCCGGAAGACTGCGTTTCGGTGTAGAGGTTCTCACCGATGCTTTCCAGTCCGGTATCGTTCATGAAGGTCGTCAGATTGAGCTGTCCAACCTGGACCGGCGCGGCCTGACCTTGCTGAGTGACGCTGACGATACCGTCACGACCAATGGTGATACTCAGCGCGTTCGCCGGGATGGTGATCGCAGGCTGAACCTGGAAGCCGCCCGCTGTCACCAGCTGACCATTCTGATCCACCTGGAACGAACCATCGCGGGTATAGGCGGAGGTCCCGTCAGGCAGCTGCACCTGGAAGAAACCCTGACCTTTGATGGCAACGTCTTTACTGTTGTTGGTCTGGGACAGGTTGCCCTGGCTGTGCAGACGCTCGGTGGCAACCGGGCGCACGCCGGTACCAATTTGCAGACCGGACGGCAGCGTGGTTTGCTCAGAAGACTGCGCCCCTGGCTGACGAATCGTTTGATAAAGCAAATCTTCGAAAACCGCACGCTGGCGCTTAAAACCATTGGTGCTGACGTTTGCCAGGTTGTTGGCAATCACATCCATATTGGTTTGCTGTGCGTCCAGACCGGTTTTCGCGATCCATAAAGAACTGATCATAGGGAGTCCTGTTAACTCATAGCCAGAAGTTGGTTAGCCTTGCCTGCGTTTTCATCGACGCTGCTGATAATTTTCATCTGCATTTCGAAGCGGCGGGCGCTGGCGATCATGTCGGTCATGGCTTCGACCGGTTTGACGTTACTGCCTTCCAGCACGCCGGACATCACGCGGATGGTCGGGTCGGCCTGTAACGTGGCGCCACGCGTGGCCTGCGCAGCCTGTGTCAGACGGAACATTCCGTCATCACCACGCTGCACTTCGTTGCCTTCCGCTTTCACCAGCTTCAGACGACCGACAGGCGCAACGGTGTTCGCCGGGTCGCCCGGGTTTAACGCCGAGATCGTCCCGTCTGCCGCAATGGTCAGCTCTGACCCTTCCGGCACCGTCAGCGGACCGGCTTCGCCCATCACCGGATGCCCCTGAATCGTCAGCTGTCCGATGGCGCTCACCTGGATATTACCGTTGCGGGTATACCCTTCTGCGCCGTCAGCCGTTTGCACCGCCAGCCAGCCGTCCTGCTGAAGGGCAACGTCCAGCGGACGCGCGGTGTAATCCATCTGGCCTGGCGTCATGTCGGCGCCCGGCGTGGAGGCGGTGACCAGCGTACGCGTGGGCAATGACAGCCCTTCTACCGGCACCGCACGCAGTGCGTTGAGCTGTGCACGAAAACCAGGCGTGGAGGCGTTCGCCAGGTTGCTGGCGGTAACAGCCTGCTGATTGAGCGTCTGGCTTGCAGCCCCCATCGCTGTATATATTGCGTGATCCATTGCGCTTTCCCGTCAGCCGCTTAACGCAGGTTAACCAGCGTGTTGAGGATCTGATCCTGGGTTTTGATGGTCTGCGCGTTGGACTGGTAGTTACGTTGCGCGACAATCATGTTCACCAGCTCTTTACTCAGATCGACGTTGGAGGCTTCCAGCGCACCGTTAGTCAGCGTGCCGAAGTTACCGGAACCCGCGGTTCCCAGCAGGGCAACCCCGGAAGACTGCGTGGCAGACCAGACGTTATCCCCTTCGGATTTCAGGCCTTCGTTGTTGGCGAAGTTTGCCAGCACGATCTGGCCCAGCACCTGGGTCTGTTCGTTCGAATAGTTACCGACAACGGTACCGTCATCGTTGATCTGGTAGCTCACCAGATCGCCCGGCTTATAGCCGTTCTGGCTCGTCGCCACGATGTTGTTCGCACCGGTGTTTTGCTGCATGGAGTTGGCGAAACTCATTTTGAAGGTTGCCGCCGTTGCACCAGTGATCTCCCCGGTCTCGATATCGACTTCCCCACCGCCGGTCAACACACCGCTCTCATTAAAGACCAATGTGGTTGCCAGTTTCGCTGCATCTCCCGCTACGCTGCCGTCCTGCGAATACACCTTCCAGGAGTTAGCTGGAGTAGCGTCTTTGACATAGAACAGGTTCATGTTGTGCGCATTACCCTGGCTGTCAAACACCGTCACGGTGCCTTTCTTGTTGTAAGAGTCAGGGTTGGTCGGGTCGAATGCGACGGTTGGCGCGGTATCGGTGGAGTTCAGGTTGATCTGCTGAGAGGCCGTGGTGGTGGACTTCGCCGCCATCAGCGTCGTTGGGATGGTGATCGCCTGCGGATTCGCACCGGTTTGCACCGTCGGCGGCGTGCCGGCAACCGGATAACCGGTTAACTGTAGCCCCTGCATGTTCACCAGGTTACGGTTTTCATCCAGCTTAAACTGGCCGTTGCGGCTGTAGAACACGGAACCGTTGGCATCCACCATACGGAAGAAACCGTTCTGGCTGATGGCGACATCCAGACCACGACCGGTGTTGGTGGTCGTCCCGTCGGTGAAGTCCTGGGTGATACCCGCAACCTTCACGCCCAGGCCCACTTTAGAGCCTGCAAACATATCTGCAAAAGACGCAGAACCGGATTTAAAACCATAGGTCGCGGAGTTGGCGATGTTGTTGCCAATGACGTCCAGGTTGGTGGCCGCAGCATTCAGGCCGCTGACCGCTTGAGAAAAGGCCATGACTTACTCCTGATAAGTATGAAGGCTTAGATAATCTGCCGAACTTCGTCGAGTGTGGTGGTACCGGAGGTACCCAAATCCAGTTTGTTGCCATCGCTACCTTTGATGACGCCCTGAACCAGGGCAAACTGTAGCGGCTGAGCCACCAGCTGCGTGGTGCCGTTGCTGGCGCTAATCGCAACCTGATACGAGCCGTTAGGCGCTTTAGTGCCGTCGGTCAGGCTGCCATCCCAGGTAAAGGTATGAACGCCCGCTTTAAGCTCGCCAATCTCAATCGTGCGCACCACGTTGCCGCTGGCGTCTTTGATGGTGGCGGTGACTTTGTCGGCTGGCTGCTGCAACTCAACGCCAAACGGCGTCGTGGTGGTGGTGGACGTGCCATCGGTGGTGCTGGTGCCCGCCAGAATCGTGGTCCCCGGGATCATCACCCCGTGACCGATCAGGTTGGCGGCCTGCAAGGACTGGCTGTTATCGATTTGACCGGAGACCGAGCCGAGCGTGGTGTTCAGTTTCTCAATGCCGCTGACGGTACTGATCTGCGCAAGCTGCGTGGTCAGTTCGTTATTCTGCATCGGATTGGTCGGGTCCTGATTTTTCAGCTGTGCCACCAGCAGGGTCAGAAAGCTGCTCTGTAAATCGGAGGCATTGCTCCCGGTGAGAGAGCTGGAACCGGTTGCACTACTGGTGCTGTTGACGCCGGTATTTGTCGGGTCATTCACGTTTACGGCGATGGACATGCGTGTCTCCTTTACTGGCCGAGAGTGAGTGTTTTGAGCATCATGCTCTTCACGGTATTAAGCACTTCGACGTTTGCCTGGTAGCTGCGTGACGCGGACATGGAGTTCACCATCTCCCCGACCACATCCACGTTCGGCATTTTCACGTAGCCGCTGGCATCCGCGAGCGGGTTGCCTGGCTCGTAAACCAGCTTGTCGGGCGCCTGGCTCTCAACCACGTCCGCCACTTTCACGCCGCCCGTTGCCGCACCCGGTGCAGCATCAACCTGGAAGACGACCTGTTTAGCGCGATACGGTTGTCCGTCAGGGCCGGTCACGCTATCGGCGTTGGCCAGGTTACTGGCTGCCACGTTCAGTCGTTTGGACTGCGCCGTTAATGCCGAACCGGCGATATCAAAAATATTCAGCAAGGCCATTTACTAATTGCCCCCCTGCAGGACGGTCATCATGCCTTTGATTTGCCCGCCGAGTAGCGTCAGGCCTGTCTGGTATTGCAGGCTGTTATCGGCAAACTGTGTGCGTTCCCGGTCCATGTCGACGGTGTTGCCATCAAGCGAGGGCTGATCGGGGACACGATAAAGTAAGTCAGTTGATGGCGCGGTCATCGCCTGAGCGGGAATATGCCGTGAGGATGTCAGGGCAAGTGAGACACCCGTCCCTTCGGCACGTCCACGCTCCATCACTTTTTTGAGTTCACTGGAAAAATCAATATCGCGCGCCTGATACCCGGGGGTGTCCGCGTTGGCGATATTGGCGGCTAAAATTTCCTGCCGCTGGGCGCGTAAGTTGAGCGCTTCCTGCTGAAAACGTAACGCGGCGTCGAGTTTATCGAGCATGTCTCCTCCGCTGATGAGAAAATTTCAGTTCACAGCTTAAATCTCACCCCGTCTCCCCTATCGACGGAATAAGCGCAAAATGCGTCGCTATTTGTTGCGTTGATGGAAAACCACTGCGGGTAGAATTTGCTTAATTCTGGACATGGTGGAACGTGCGATGCGGACTTTTAAACGTGGCCTTGCGGCGACCCTGCTGCTTTTGAGCCCTCTTGTGCAGGCTGAGGGGTTAGAGAACCAGCTCAATGCATTCTTTGCGCAGAAGCTGGCCGGTTTCAGCGATGACGTACGCGTGACCGTACGCACCCCGCCTAACCTTTACCCTTCCTGCGAAGCCCCGTCATTTAGCGTGACCGGCAGCACCCGATTATGGGGCAACGTGAATGTGCTGGCGCGTTGCGCCAACGAAAAACGTTATTTACAGGTTGCGGTTCAGGCGACAGGCAATTATGTTGTCGCCGCCGTTCCCATTCCCCGGGGCAGCCTGCTGCAACCAGACAGCGTAACGCTGAAGCGAGGCCGTCTGGATCAGCTTCCACCGCGGACGATGCTGGATATTAACCAGGCTCAGGAGGCAGTCAGCCTGCGCGATGTCGCTCCTGGACAGGCGATACAGCTCTCTATGCTGCGACAGGCGTGGCGGGTGAAGGCGGGACAACAGGTGATGGTAGTCGCCAATGGCGAAGGCTTTAGTATCAACAGTGAAGGAAAAGCGCTGAATAATGCCGCAGTGGCGCAAAATGCCCGGGTCAGAATGTCCTCAGGCCAGGTGGTCAGCGGCACGGTCGGTCCTGATGGGAATATTCTGATTAACCTGTAATCTTTTTAAAGATTTCGCGGCGACTGCCGATAAATATTCAACAAATGATGATGTCAGGCGCAAACGCCGCGAACCCTCGATGAGGACAACACTATGAGCATTGATCGTACATCAGCCCTGAAGCCGGTTAGCACTGTACAACCTCGCGAAACGAATGAGGCTGCCCCGCAAAAAACGCGTCTGGAAAAAACCTCGACGGCTAACAGCACCAGCGTCACGCTGAGCGATGCGCAGTCGAAGCTGATGCAGCCAGGCAGCAGCGATATCAACATGGAACGAGTTGAAGCGCTGAAAACGGCTATCCGTAACGGCGAACTGAAAATGGATACCAGCAAAATCGCTGATGCGCTGATTCAGGACGCACAGAGTTTCCTCCAGAGTAACTAACCGTATGAGTCGACTGTCAGAAATACTGGATCAGATGACGGTGGTCCTGAACGACCTGAAAACGGTGATGGACGCAGAACAGCACCACCTCTCTTCTGGTCAAATCAACGGCAGCGCGTTGCAACGCATTACTGAAGATAAAAGCTCGCTGCTGGCGACCCTGGATTATCTGGAAAAACAGCGACGCGCTGAGCAAGACACGAAACGCAGCGCCAATGATGAGATCAACGAACGCTGGCAGACCATTACAGAAAAAACCCAGCATCTTCGCGATCTCAACCAGCATAACGGCTGGCTGCTGGAAGGTCAGATTATCCGTAATCAGCAGGCGCTTGAGGTGTTAAAGCCCTATAAAGAGCCGGGGCTGTACGGTGCGGATGGTCAAACGGCCACGGCACGTATCACGGGCGGGAAAAAGATTTCGATTTGACGCACTAGCGGCATGTCATGAAGCGGGGAGCACCTTCTGGTGACTCCCCTTTTGGCGTTTATACCGTGCGGCGGGTAAACTCTTTCACCTTGAAGCCAAGCACCGCCAGCGTGGCAAAGTACACCACCACCCCGACCACCACCACGGCCATCAGACGCATCAGGCGGTAAGGCATGGTGCCCTGCGCCCATTCAGGCATGACATACAACATGCCAACCAGCGCGGCCGCCATCACTACTACCGCGATCGCCAGACGCAGCAGGAAGCTTGCCCAGCCCGGCTGCGGGGTGAAGATATCCTGCTTACGCAGCTGCCAGTACAGCAGCCCGGCGTTGAGACAGGCCGCCAGACCAATCGACAGTGACAGACCCGCGTGTTTCAGCGGACCAATAAACGCCAGGTTCATCAGCTGCGTCATGATCAGCGTCACAATGGCAATCTTAACCGGCGTTTTGATGTCCTGACGTGAATAGAAGCCGGGCGCAAGCACCTTCACGACAATCAGCCCCATCAGCCCCACCGAGTAGGCTACGAGCGCACGCTGGGTCATGGCGGCATCAAAGGCGGTGAATTTTCCATACTGGAACAACGACACCGTCAGCGGTTTCGCCAGGATCCCCAGCGCCACCGCGCTTGGCAGCGCCAGCAGAAAACAGAGACGCAGACCCCAGTCCATCAGGCGGCAGTATTCATCGTGGTTGCCGCTGGCGAAACTTTTCGACAGCGACGGCAGCAGAATAGTCCCCAGCGCCACGCCCAGCACCCCGGATGGAAACTCCATCAGCCGGTCGGCGTAGTACATCCAGGACACCGAGCCCGACACCAGGAAAGAGGCGAAGATGGTATTGATGATGAGCGAGATCTGGCTGACGGACACGCCGAGTATTGCCGGTCCCATCTGTTTGATAACGCGCATTGCGCCCGCATCTTTGAAATTAATGCGCGGCAGAACCAGCATGCCGATCTTTTTCAGGTGCGGGAGCTGGTAAGCAAGCTGTAACACCCCGCCGACGGTCACGGCCCAGGCCAGCGCCAGCACCGGTGGGTTAAAATGCGGCGCGGCGAACAGCGCAAAGCCAATCATGCTGACGTTGAGGAACGTGGGGGCAAAGGCCGGCACGGAGAAGCGGTTCCAGGTATTCAGGATGGCACCCACCAGCGACGCCAGCGAAATCAGCAGAATATAAGGGAAGGTTATCCGCAGCAGTTGCGTCGTCAGGGCAAATTTATCCGCCGTGTCGGCAAAGCCCGGCGCCGTTACCATGATTACCCAGGGCGCTGCCAGCATCCCCAGTACGGTCACGATCGCCAGCGCCAGCGTCAGTAAACCGGAAACGTACGCCACAAAGACGCGGGTGGCATCTTCGCCCTGCTTGCTTTTATATTCCGCGAGGATCGGGACAAATGCCTGTGAGAAAGCCCCTTCGGCAAAAATACGGCGCAGCAGGTTCGGCAGCTTGAACGCAACGAAAAAGGCGTCAGTCGCCATCCCTGCGCCAAAAACCCTTGCCACAATGGCATCGCGCGCAAAGCCAAGCACGCGGGAAAACATGGTCATCGAGCTGACGGCCGCCAGCGATTTTAATAAGTTCATTAACGTGAAGTTCCACAACCCTACGGATTTCCAGGACGGATAAGCGAAAGCGCCACCCGGCAAAGCCAACAAGCGGCGCTTAGTCTAACCGGATTTCAACGAATTACTATCGGCAGATGTTACAGCGAGTTATTCCGACATGGCTTCGCGCCAGAGTCGTTCCACGATGCGCTGCGCCAGAATGGCCTGCTCCCCGGACGTTTCAGGAACCGTCTGATTCTGTACGCAGGTAATGAAGTGACGCGCGCAGCCCACAAAGCCACGCTGCTCCAGGGTGCTCTGCCAGCCGGGAACGGGTAACGCGAGCACGCCATTGCCCTTCTCTTCCCGCCACTCTCGCATATCGGTGACGTCATACAGCGCGCCATCCGTAACAGCCTGCACGGACTCGCGCTGGCTGCCCGCCCGACGATGCATGCTGGTCGTCACCTGTAAATGCTCAACGGCAAAATGATGTTCGGCGTAAACCATTTCACCCTGCTCGTTGGTCAGCAGCGTGCCGCTTTGCAGCTGGGCTTTTCCGTTACTCAGCCACAGGGCCGTATCCACGACGTGGAGATAATCATCCAGCAGCGTGAACCGCAGATCGTTCGGCCCCACGCTGTCGGTACGGTGCTTATCCATACGCAGAGAGGCAAACGAGCCGGACTGCGCTTTAAGCTTCTGATAGAGCGGCGCAAAACGGCGGTTGAAGCCGACCATCAGCGTCAGCTTTTTACGCGCGGCCAGCTCAATCAGTCGTTCAGCATCCTGCACATTTTCCGCCAGCGGCTTATCAACGCAGACGTGAACGCCTGCGTTCAGCAACTCGCTCACCACCTGGAAGTGCGTCGCGGTTGAGGTATGCACAAATACCGCATCACATTCACGGGCTAAATCCTGGAGTGAGCCAGCATAAGGGATGCGCCAGGTGTTGCAGATGCGCTCTGCTTTCTCGCGGGTGGGCGACCACGCCCCTTGCAGCGTCCAGTCTGACGCGGCGCCTAAAACGGGCAGCCATGCTTTTTGCGCAATCCCGCCCAGCCCCACCACTCCAATGCGTAATGTAGTCACGGTTAATCTCCCAGGTGTGCGAGTAAAGCGCTCAGACGCTGCTTCAGCCCGGCAACCTCGTCTTCCAGGGCTGCCACGCGCGCGGTCAGGCTGTCGTTTGATGCTGGCGTGTCGGATTCGACGGCCAGCGTAGAGGACTCCACGTCGCCGCTAAACAGGTGCATGTAGCGGCTTTCACGCTTGCCCGGCTCGCGGGCCAGACGCACCACGTAAGGACCGTCCTCGCGTGAGGCTAATCCCTCCAGCGTCTGTTCAACGTCCTGCATATCCTGAAACTCATGCATGCGGGAGGCGCGTGTGCGCAGTTCACCCGGCGTCTGCGCCCCGCGCAGCAGCAGCGTGGTGATAACCGCCACTTCTGCGGCGCTGAGTTTTAAATCGCCAAATTCGGAATTACAAAAGCGCTGTTCATATTTAGTGACGCGATTACCGAAGCCGCTGACGGTGCGCAGGTAGTGGCGCTTCACCAGCTCATCAAGGATATCCTGCACCTCGTGCTCGCCAAGGTTCATCACTGGCTCACGGTTCGTCTTTTGGTTGCAGGCCATCGTGACGGCATTCACGGAAAGAGGATACTGTTCCGGCGTCGTAACCTGCTTTTCCAGCAGGCAGCCAATCACGCGCGCTTCGGCGCCATTTAACTGATATTTCATCTTTTCTCCTTAACGACCCGCGGTCCACTCCTGCGTGGTGAGCGCGGTGAGGACATGGTCCCGCCACTCGCCGTCAATCAGCAGATAATCTTTGGCATAGCCCTCTTTCTCAAACCCCAGGCGGGCCAGCAGATCGCCGCTGCGCTTATTGTGCGGCATGTAGTTCGCCATAATGCGATGGATATGTTGCGTGCGCTGCATGTAGCGAATCGCCGCCGTCAGCGCCTCAAACATGAGCCCCTGCCCCTGCCATTTCTGGCCGATGGAATACCCGAGATAGCAGGCGTGAAACGACCCGCGTACTACGTTTGAAAAATTGGCAATGCCAACGATCTCTTTCTCTTCCGGATCGAGAAGCGCGAAATAAAACGCACTTCCCTGTTTGTGAAATTCCGCAATCATAATGAGGCGCGCCTGCCAGCCAGAGGGGTAGCAATGGCTCTCGTCCCGAACGGGTTCCCAGGGTTTTAAAAACTGGCGATTCTCGGCGTAATAATCCGCCAGACGCCAGGCATCACGCTCATGCACCAGACGAACGACCAGCCTGTCCGTCGTCAGACGCACTTTTGGCACATTACTGCGATAGCCAAACATCGATACCACTCCTTCCCGTCGCTTCTGCTCTGCCTGTTAGCTTTACTATACCTGCGCCTGTGCCTTCTGTGAAAACAGTGACATACCATTTTTATCGCTTTTCACATTTTTCGATGAGAACTCTCTATCAAAGCACCTTTTTGATAAAAAAATATTGTCGCCAGCAGGTATGTGAAAAAGCGCGGCGACACCGCAGAATATTAGCGTGCTCACCTTTTATTTTCCCTGGAGGGAAAATGTCCCGCGTATCACAGGCCAGGAGCCTGGGTAAATATTTCCTGCTCGTCGATAACATGCTGGTCGTGCTCGGCTTTTTTGTCGTTTTTCCACTTATATCGATTCGTTTTGTCGATCAAATGGGCTGGGCGGCGCTAATGGTCGGGATCGCGCTGGGCTTACGCCAGTTTGTACAACAGGGTCTTGGCGTGTTTGGCGGGGCAATAGCCGACCGCTTTGGTGCGAAACCGATGATCGTCACCGGCATGCTGTTACGTGCGGCGGGATTCGCCACGATGGCAATCGCTCATGACCCCTGGCTGCTGTGGTTCTCCTGTTTCCTTTCCGGGATTGGCGGCACCCTTTTCGACCCACCGCGTACCGCGCTGGTGGTTAAGCTTATCCGTCCGCAACACCGGGGGCGTTTCTTCTCAATTTTGATGATGCAGGACAGCGCTGGCGCGGTAGTGGGCGCCCTGCTGGGAAGCTGGCTGCTGCAATACGATTTCCGCCTGGTCTGCGCCACCGGCGCGGTGCTGTTTATTCTCTGCGCGCTGTTTAACGGTCTGTTTCTGCCTGCATGGAAGCTGTCGACGGTAAAAGCGCCGGTGCGGGAAGGGCTTGACCGCGTGCTGAGCGATAAACGCTTCGTCACCTATGTTTTAACGTTGACCGGCTACTACATGCTCGCCGTGCAGGTCATGCTGATGCTGCCGATTATGGTTAACGATATTGCCGGCACGCCGGCGGCGGTAAAATGGATGTATGCCATTGAGGCCTGCCTTTCTCTGACTCTGCTCTATCCGATTGCCCGGTGGAGCGAGCGCCGTTTCCGGCTTGAGCACCGTCTGATGGCCGGGCTGTTGCTGATGACGCTCAGCATGATGCCCATCGGCCTGGTGAGCTCACTCCAGCAGCTGTTTATGCTGATTTGCACCTTCTATATTGGCTCAATCATTGCCGAGCCGGCCCGTGAAACCCTGAGCGCGTCACTTGCCGACGCCCGGGCCCGTGGCAGCTACATGGGCTTCAGCCGTCTCGGACTGGCGCTTGGCGGCGCGCTGGGTTACACCGGTGGCGGCTGGCTGTTTGATGCCGGAAAAGCGCTCCATCAGCCGGAGCTGCCGTGGGTCATGCTCGGTATGGTCGGCTTTATGACGCTGATTGCCCTCTGGTGGCAGTTCAGTGATAAACGCAGCACCCGCGGGATGCTGGAGCCTGGCGCCTGACCTTCTGGGGGAGGATATTTACCTCCCTTCACTATCAGTTTTTTCTGCTGGTTTCTCCAGGATCACCCTGACATACTGGCGTATCAGGACAGATGCGCCGATTTTATGTTGAGGAACACCATGAAAAAGATCGTTATTGCCGCTGCGTTAATTGTCAGTGGGCTGCTGGTGGGATGTAACCAGCTTACGCAGTACACCGTCAGTGAGCAGGAAATTAATCAGGCGCTGGAAAAACATAATAACTTTTCAAAAGATATCGGCGTGCCCGGCCTTGCGGATGCACATATCGTCCTGACGAATCTCGCCAGCCAGATTGGGCGCGAGGAGCCTAACAAAGTCACCCTGTCCGGCGATGCCAGCCTCGACATGACCTCGCTCTTCGGCAATCAGAAAGCGGATATCAAGCTGAAGCTCAAGGCGCTGCCGGTCTTCAATAAAGAGAAAGGGGCAATTTTCCTGCAAGAGATGGAAATCGTCGATGCGGTCGTCACGCCGGATAAAATGAAACCGGTGCTGCAAACGCTGATGCCTTATCTCAACCAGTCGTTACAGAACTATTTCAACCAGCAGCCCGCCTACGTTCTGAGCGAAGACAAGAGTAAGGGCGAATCTCTGGCGAAAAAATATGCCAAAGGGATAGAGGTGAAACCGGGTGAAATCATCATTCCTTTCACCGACTAAATACTCCGGGCGCTCAGGCGCCCGTTTTTTTTAACGGAATAGTGTGCAAACGAAAACGTTTCCGCTTATGATTTGTGTCCGGCAAAAACAGCCATCTTATGACTGATCCCTTTCAAGCCGGAGCTTCCATGACTGTACAATCCCAGGTTCTCAAAATCCGCCGCCCAGACGACTGGCATATCCATCTTCGTGATGGCGACATGCTGAAAACCGTCGTGCCGTATACCAGCGAAATTTATGGCCGTGCGATTGTTATGCCTAACCTGGTTCCGCCAGTCACCACCGTCGAGGCCGCGATCGCCTATCGCCAGCGTATCCTTGACGCCGTTCCGGCCGGGCACGATTTTACTCCGTTGATGACCTGCTATCTGACGGACTCGCTGGACCCCAATGAGGTTGAGCGTGGGTTTAACGAGGGTGTGTTCACCGCCGCGAAGCTCTACCCGGCAAACGCCACCACCAACTCCAGCCATGGGGTGACGAGCATCGACGCCATCATGCCCGTTCTGGAGCGAATGCAAAAACTGGGAATGCCACTGCTGGTGCACGGGGAAGTGACCCACGCTGACATTGATATTTTCGATCGCGAAGCGCGTTTTATCGAAACGGTCATGGAGCCGCTGCGCCAGCGTCTTCCTGGGCTGAAGGTAGTGTTTGAACACATTACGACCAAAGATGCCGCAGAGTATGTCCGGGATGGAAACGAATTGATAGCCGCCACCATCACCCCGCAGCACCTGATGTTTAACCGTAACCACATGCTGGTGGGTGGCGTTCGTCCACATCTGTATTGTCTGCCGATCCTCAAGCGCAATATCCACCAGCAGGCGCTACGTGAGCTGGTCGCCAGCGGCTTCCCGCGCGCGTTCCTCGGCACGGATTCCGCCCCGCATGCCCGTCACCGAAAAGAGGCGAGCTGCGGCTGTGCAGGCTGCTTTAACGCCCCGACCGCCCTGGCAAGTTACGCAACCGTCTTTGACGAGATGAACGCGTTAGGCCATTTCGAAGCCTTCTGCTCCCTTAACGGCCCGCGTTTCTACGGTCTGCCGGTTAATGACACGTTCATTGAGCTGGAGCGCAAAGAAAGCCAGGTTGAAGCGTCGATTGCGCTCACCGACGATACGCTGATCCCCTTCCTGGCCGGTGAAACCGTAAGCTGGACGGTAAAAAGCTAAAAAATTGTCATCCCCCTGTTGTCGAACCGCCAATATAACTGTATAAATAAACAGTATATTACACAGGGGGCATTTATGCGTATTGAAGTCACCATTGCCAAAACCACCGTCCTGCCTGCTGGCGCACTCGACGCTCTGGCGGGTGAGCTATCCCGACGTATTAACAGCACTTTTCCTGAAAACGATGGCGCCGTAACGGTACGTTATGCAACGGCAAACCATCTTTCCGTCATCGGCGGCGCGAAAGAAGACAAAGACCGCATCAGCGAAATTTTGCAGGAAACATGGGAAAGCGCCGACGACTGGTTTATCACTGATTAAAATTTGCTCCCTCATTGTGTTTTTTTGCCGGGTCGCCCCGGCTTTTTTTCGTTTCGTCTCCTGTAAGTTCAAAATATTTCAGTATCTTCTTAGAAAATCGTGAACAAGATGACGTTTTATTGTTCGAACAATCCTAAAAAGCAGAAAAATGTGTTGCTACCCGTTTATTTTTTCCTGCGGAACCCTTATTAATTGATATACTGAAAAAGCTTTCAGAAAAACATGCATTGAACCTCAAAGTCGTTGTCTTCTAACACGCATTAAGGGGGTTATAATGGAAAAGAATAATGAAGTCATCCAGACCCATCCACTCGTTGGCTGGGATATCAGCACCGTAGACAGCTACGATGCGCTGATGCTGCGTTTGCACTACCAGACCCCGAATCAGCTAAACCGTGACGAAGCGGAAGTTGGACAGACGCTGTGGCTTACAACAGACGTCGCCCGTCAGTTTATTTCTATTTTGGAAGCAGGCATCGCAAAAATAGAATCTGGCGACTACCAGGAAAATGAGTATAAACGGCATTGACCTTATGCCCCTTTTCCCTCAACAGGCACCCTCGCGGTGCCTTATTTATTTCGTTCTTGTATAAGCCCACATAGTTAATTACTCTGCTAACAAAGCGTTAGTAAAGAGAAGCCTATGAAATACGATTTGATCATTATCGGAAGCGGCTCCGTTGGATCTGCAGCCGGTTATTACGCTACGCAGGCGGGTCTGAATGTGCTGATGATTGACGCCCACCATCCCCCTCATTCTGAAGGAAGCCATCACGGCGATACCCGTCTTATCCGTCACGCTTACGGCGAAGGTGAGCGCTATGTACCGCTGGTGCTTCGGGCTCAGACGCTGTGGGATGAGCTGGCCGCACTCACCGAAGAACGCATTTTTGAGCGCACCGGGGTTATTAATCTGGGGCCCGCCAACTCCACGTTTCTGGCGAATGTCGAGGAGAGCGCGAAAGCCTACCGTCTGGACGTTGAGCGTCTGGATGCGAACGACATAATGGCGCGCTGGCCGGAAATTTCTGTCCCTGAAGACTACATTGGATTGTTTGAAGCCAATTCCGGGGTACTGCACAGCGAAACGGCCATTAAGACCTGGATTGATCTCGCCGCCAAAGCGGGCTGCGCACAGTTGTTTAACTGTCCGGTCACGGGTATCACCCACCATGCCGGGGGTTCAACCGTCACCACGTCTGAAGGTGAATATACCGCCACGCGCCTGCTGGTGAGTGCGGGAACGTGGGTGACGAAACTGCTGCCGGATCTGCCCATCCAGCCGGTACGCAAAGTCTTCTCCTGGTTCCAGTCTGACGGGCGTTACAGCAGCCAGAACAAATTCCCGGCGTTCACGGGCGAGTTACCTAATGGCGACCAGTACTACGGTTTCCCCTCGGAAAAAGACGCGCTCAAGATTGGCAAACATAACGGCGGACAGGTAATTTCCTCTGCGGAAGAACGCAAGCCGTACGGAGCCTATCCGCAGGATGGTTCCGAAGCCTTCACGTTCCTGCGTAATATTCTGCCGGGCGTAGGCGGGTTGCTTTATGGCGCAGCGTGCACCTACGACAATACGCCAGATGAAGACTTCATCATCGACACCTTGCCTGGGCACGACAACACCCTGATCGTAACCGGGCTCAGCGGTCACGGGTTTAAATTTGCCTCTGTGTTAGGTGAAATCGCCGCCCAGTTTGCTCAGGGGATTGCGCCTTCGTTTGATCTCAAACCCTTCGCGCTCTCGCGCTTTAGCCGATAATACCGCTACAGGCTCCGAATAACCGGAGCCTGATTTGCGAGAGGATCATGATGCGCAGACTGGTGAATTACCTTATCAATAACATCCGCGAGCATTTCATGCTCTACATTGTCCTTTGGTCGCTGCTGGCGATTGTTGACGTCATCTTTATTGTATTCTTCTGAAAACCATCACTGACGTTTATTGACACTCCTTTAAACTTATTTAACTTATAGTTTTTATAAAAAGTCATCTCAAATTTATTGAACGAAGCGATTGAAATACATTGCGGAAACACATTCAAATTCGCTGAAATAAAATAACTAAATAACATTATTCCTTTTTTTCAGTTGCATTATTTAATTAATCCGGCCATTTTTATTGCTCAGACATTTGAGAACGGAAATTCATATGCAATGGCGTAACTCCTCCAGCCGCTACGGAATAATATCCATGTGTTTACACTGGCTATTTGCACTTGCTGTCTATGCCATGTTTGGTCTCGGCCTCTGGATGGTGACATTAAGCTATTATGACGGTTGGTATCATCAGGCCCCTGAATTGCACAAAAGCATTGGGGTTCTGCTGATGATGGGTCTGGTTTTTCGCGTGATCTGGCGACATCTCTCTCCGCCCCCTCCAGCCCCCAAAAGCCATGGCCGTCTTACCCGCATAAGCGCTGTTGGCGCACATATCGCACTCTATGCCCTGCTGTTCGCCATTCTGATCAGCGGTTATCTCATTTCGACCGCAGACGGCAAACCGATCAGCGTGTTTGGGCTCTTTGACGTCCCTGCCACGCTGGCTGACGCCGGTTCACAGGCTGACACCGCAGGTGTGGTTCATCTGTGGCTGGCATGGAGCGTGGTGATCCTGTCTGTTCTGCATGGCCTTGCGGCCCTGAAACACCACTTTATCGATAAAGACGATACGCTGAAGCGCATGCTTGGCCGTTCGTCAGTTGACTCTGGAGCATAAAATGAAAAAACGCCTGTTGGGTATCGCATTAGGTTCGCTGTTATTTACCACCGGTTCGGCCATTGCCGCCGACTATAAAATTGATAAAGAAGGCCAGCATGCCTTCGTCAATTTCCGTATTCAGCATCTGGGTTACAGCTGGTTATATGGTACGTTCAGTGATTTCGATGGCACATTTAGTTTCGACGAGAAAAACCCTGCTGCCGATAAAGTAAACGTCACCATTAATACTAACAGCGTCGACACTAATCACGCCGAGCGTGATAAACATCTGCGCAGCGCTGAATTCCTGAACGTAGGCAAATTCCCGCAAGCTACTTTCGCGTCGACAGAAGTGAAGAAAGACGGTGATAAGCTCGCTATTACCGGTAATCTTACGCTGAACGGCGTAACAAAACCGGTAACACTGGATGCGAAATTAATCGGCCAGGGCGACGATCCGTGGGGCGGAAAACGTGCTGGCTTTGAAGCCGCCGGCAAAATTCATCTGAAAGATTTTAATATCACCACAGATTTAGGACCGGCATCGCAGGATGTAGAGCTGATTATTTCGGTGGAAGGCGTTCAGCAGAAGTCATAAAACAGGCCCGGCAGGCTTTTACGCCGCCGGGCAATGTTTTACTCCGGGTCCGGAATACCCAGTTTGGTATTCAGTCGGCCCCGGGATTTATTAAAGATCTTATTCCCGTTCTCGCGCCCGGCACGGCGACGACGTTGCTCTTCTTCAGGCAGGATACTCTCTTCACTGCACAGCTCGCTACAGCAGCCATTAAACTTCTCGGCACATGCAGGACACTGAATAAACAGAAGATGACAACCGTCGTTTTTGCAGTTGGTATGCGTGTCGCACGGCGTACCGCACTGGTGGCAGTGAGCGATTACGTCCTCTGAAATTCGCTCGCCCATACGCTCATCAAACACAAAGTTTTTACCGATAAAACGCACCGGTAACCCCTGCTCGCGGGCGCGGCGGGCATATTCAATGATCCCACCCTCAATATGCCAGACTTTATTAAAACCGTTGTGTTTCATCCAGGCACTGGCTTTTTCGCAGCGGATCCCCCCGGTGCAATACATAACGATCTTTTTGTCTTTATGCTCCTGCATCATCTCAACCGCTTTCGGCAGCTGTTCGCGGAAAGTGTCGGCAGGAATTTCCATCGCATTCTCGAAGTGGCCCACTTCATATTCGTAGTGGTTACGCATATCGATGAACACTGCATCCGGATCGTCGAGCATCGCGTTCACTTCAGCGGCCTTGAGGTACTCCCCCACATTAGCGGCATTGAAGTTCGGATCGTCGATGCCATCCGCCACAATACGCTCACGCACCTTCATGCGCAGCACCCAGAACGATTTGCCGTCATCATCCAGCGCAATGTTCAGGCGTAAGCCGTTAAGCGCCGGATCAAAACCATAAAGGAAATCGCGGAAGGCGCTGACTTTGCTTTCCGGCACGCTGATCTGCGCGTTAATACCCTCACGCGCCAGATAGACGCGACCAAACACGTTCAGGGCGGTGAAAGACTGGTAAAGCGCATCGCGGGTCGCCTGTGGATCGTTGATGGTAAAATATTTATAGAAAGAGATCGTTGTGCGCGGTTCGGTTTCGGCCAACATACGCGCTTTCAACATCTCATTCGAAACGCGGTTGTGTAACACTGGCATGGTGTACAAGTCCTGCAATCGTTGAGAAATAAAAATCGGTCGGCATGATATAGCAAACAAAGACAATTTACATCCACACAATTTACGCTACATTTCAGTCAACCTGATTAATCAGACTTAACACTTGCATATTCTTTCATGTTTCGATGACAGACATTTTGGCTATGCCTCAAAAAATGAGACAATAGCCCTTCAGGACGTTAGAACACAGGACAGACATGACCCAGTTACCGAAATTTACTGCCGCGCTTTTACACCCACGCTATTGGTTAACATGGTCAGGCATTGGCTTGTTGTGGCTAATTGTACAGCTGCCTTATCCCGTAATTTTCCGCATGGGTAAAGGACTGGGCCGCATTGCTCAACAATTTATGAAGCGTCGCGCCAGGATCGCGTATCGAAATCTTGAGCTTTGCTTTCCTCAGATGAGCGAATCTGAGCGTCACGACATGGTGGTTAAAAACTTCGAATCTGTCGGCATGGGACTGATGGAGACCGGTATGGCCTGGTTCTGGTCGGATAAGCGCATGGCGCGCTGGACGGAAGTGGCCGGAACCGGCATGGATCCGGTGCATAATCTCCAGGCCAACCAGACTGGCGTCCTGCTGATTGGCGTTCATTTCCTGACGCTCGAAATTGGCGCACGCATGTTCGGCATGCAGGCGCCGGGTATTGGCGTTTATCGTCCCAACGATAATCCGGTGATCGATTTGATCCAGACCAACGGACGCATGCGCTCCAACAAAAGCATGATCGACCGCAAAGACCTTAAAGGGATGATCCGCGCCCTCAAATCAGGTGAAGTGGTCTGGTATGCCCCGGATCATGACTATGGCCCGCAATCCAGCGTGTTTGTCCCGTTCTTTGCGGTGGAAGATGCGGCGACAACCACCGGGACCTGGATGCTGGCGCGGATGTCCAAAGCGGCTATCGTGCCGTTTGTACCGCGCCGTAAACCAGACGGTTCAGGCTATCAGCTCATCATGCTGGAGCCGGAACTCACGCCGCCACTGGATGATGCAGAAACCACCGCGCGCTGGATGAACGGCATTGTGGAGAAATGCATTATGCTCGCTCCCGAGCAGTACATGTGGCTGCATCGCCGCTTCAAAACCCGGCCTCAGGGCGTCCCTTCTCGTTATTAATCTGCATGCGGTCTTCCGGGCCGCAAGCTGTTTTAGCTTTAAAAGCTCCCCGTCATTGCGGCAATCATACCCCAGGCGCATAATTAGCAGGCTTATTACCTCACTGGTCACGGTGCCCTGCACCTCATTATGCGGATAGTTATGTCCTCCACAGATGCTCCCATAAACTGGAAACGCAACCTGACGGTTGCATGGCTGGGTTGTTTTCTTACTGGCGCCGCCTTTAGCCTGGTAATGCCCTTCCTGCCCCTCTACGTTGAACAGCTCGGCGTCACCGGCCATAGCGCACTGAATATGTGGTCCGGCCTGGTGTTCAGCATTACGTTCCTGTTCTCCGCCATTGCGTCGCCTTTCTGGGGTGGGCTTGCGGATCGCAAAGGCCGCAAAATTATGCTGCTGCGCTCCGCGCTCGGCATGGCGATCATAATGCTGTTGATGGGGGTGGCGCAGAATGTCTGGCAGTTCCTGATATTACGCGCGCTTCTGGGTCTGCTCGGGGGATTTATCCCCAATGCCAACGCCCTGATCGCAACCCAAATCCCACGCCATAAAAGCGGCTGGGCATTGGGTACGCTCTCCACTGGCGGCGTAAGCGGCGCACTGCTGGGTCCGCTGGCGGGCGGGCTGCTGGCCGACCATTACGGACTGCGGCCGGTATTCTTCATTACCGCCAGCGTGCTGTTCCTCTGCTTCCTCGTGACGCTTATCTGCATCCGCGAGAATTTCACGCCGGTAGCCAAAAAAGAGATGCTGCACGCCCGGGATGTGCTGGCCTCGCTGAAAAACCCAAAGCTGGTGCTGAGCCTGTTTGTGACCACCATGATTATTCAGGTGGCCACCGGTTCAATCGCGCCTATTCTGACGCTCTATGTCCGCGACCTGGCCGGCAACGTCAGCAATATCGCCTTTATCAGCGGCGTGATCGCCTCTGTTCCCGGCGTGGCCGCGTTGCTGAGCGCGCCGCGGCTCGGCAAGCTGGGCGATCGCATCGGCCCGGAGAAAATTCTGATCTGCGCCCTGATCCTCTCCGTCCTGCTGCTGATCCCCATGTCGATGGTGAACTCACCGTGGCAGCTCGGCGTGTTGCGCTTTCTGCTGGGCGCAGCGGACGGCGCGTTGCTTCCGGCGGTGCAGACGCTGCTGGTTTATAACTCCACCAACCAGATTGCCGGGCGTATTTTCAGCTACAACCAGTCGTTTCGCGATCTGGGTAACGTCACCGGGCCGCTGGTCGGCGCGGGGGTTTCGGCCAGTTTCGGTTTCCGGGCGGTCTTTATCGTGACGGCAGGCGTCGTGCTGTTCAACGCTGTTTATTCGTGGCTCAGCTTATCCCGGGCGCTACGCCCGGCGCGCATAACACAACATCGTGACGGCTAATTTTCGCATTCATACTTGCAAAATCACATAATCAGCTATTCTTTCCCTGAATACCTTCACGAAAAACAGGGAGACACCAATGACCATGTACGCCACGCTGGAAGAAGCTATCGATGCCGCTCGCGAAGAGTTCCTCGCCGATAATCCCGGCATTGAGGAAGAAGATGCTGACGTGCAACAACTCAATATCCAAAAATACGTCCTACAGGACGGCGATATTATGTGGCAGGCCGAATTCTTTGCTGATGAAGGTGAAGACGGAGAATGTCTGCCGATACTGAGTGGTGAAGGTGCGCAGGCGGTATTCGACGGCGACTATGACGAAATTGAGTTACGTCAGGAGTGGCTGGAAGAAAATACGCTGCATGAATGGGATGAAGGTGAGTTTCAGCTCGAACCGCCGCTGGATACCGAAGAGGGTCAGGCCGCAGCGGATGAATGGGATGAGCGATAAGCTCTCGTTACTCGTAAGGGCCGTGGCTGGCATCGATGGGCAGCAGTAGCGTGTCGAAAATGAGTGAAAACGGCAGATCGAGCACGGTGAGATAGCGCCATGCGGAATCGCGGACATCCCACTGTACGCCGGGGTAGTACTGATTCCCGTGGCCCTGTCCGGGGATGGTGCGGCTGATAATGCTGCCGCAGCCGCTGAGCAGGCATGCCATCATGACGACGATGATTACTTTCATTTCTGACCTCTAAAAAAATACCGGCCTCACAGCCGGTATTTTATTTGGCGGGTGGCGCTTCGCTTACCCGCCCTACTTAACAACTTACTTCGTCTTCAGGGCCAGCGGATTCAGCTTCACGTCCTTGTAGTAGTTCACCCACGAAGAGTATCTCTCCGGAGAAGTCCACACGCGGTAGTGAAGCCGTGCCATCGTCACCGGATCGCTCAACAGCACCAGACGACGGTCGCGGTTAAGCTTTTCTGGCGTCTCGTTCAGCGCCTGCTCAACGTGGCGATCGCGGGCGATCTCCAGCACCTGGCTGGCGCGGTGACGCGCAGTCGCCATCGCGGTTGCCAGCGCGTTGAATGACGGGTTAAACACGGCGTGCATAAAGCCATCATCCAGCGTGCGTTTGCGGTTCTGCTCCAGATAGGTATCGGTATCCACCAGCACCTGCGGCGGAGAATACTCTTCCGGGATCAGGAACAGCTTCCAGCGTTTGGTACGCAGGCCCACCGTAGAACGGCTGGAGATCACCGACACAAATGGCGACAGGATCAGCGAGAAGACGATTGGCGCCAGCCAGAACAGGAAACGCAGATCCAGCCAGGCCATACCAACGGCCCACACCAGGCCCAGCAGTAGCTGAGAGCCGTGGCGCATAAAGGCTTCACTCCATGGCGTAGAGTCATCGTCACGCTGCGGTGAATTCCACACCACTTCCCATCCCAGGAACGCGCTCACCACGAATACCGTGTGGAACAGCATACGCACCGGTGCCAGCAGGACCGAGAACAGCACTTCCAGCAGCAGTGAAAGGGTTACGCGGCAGAAACCACCGTACTCCTTCGAACCTTTACACCAGATCAGAATGATACTGAGCAGCTTAGGCAGGAACAGCAGCACCATGGTCGACGCGAACAGCGCAATCGCCAGCTCCGGACGCCACTGCGGCCACACCGGGAACAGCTGGCGCGGTTGCAGGAAGTACTGCGGCTCCGTCAGGGCATGCACAACCTGCAACGCGGTCGAGAGTGCCAGGAACATAAACCACAGCGGCGCAGACAGATAGGACATGACGCCCGTCAGGAACACCGCACGGTGAACAGGGTGCATCCCCTTCACCAGAAACAGGCGGAAGTTCATCAGGTTACCGTGACACCAGCGGCGGTCGCGCTTAAGCTCATCCAGCAGGTTCGGCGGCAGCTCTTCATACGAGCCCGGCAGATCGTAGGCAATCCAGACGCCCCACCCTGCGCGACGCATCAGCGCGGCTTCCACAAAGTCATGCGACAGAATGGACCCGGCAAACGATCCTTCACCCGGCAGCGGCGCCAGGGCGCAGTGCTCAATGAATGGCTTCACGCGGATAATGGCGTTGTGGCCCCAGTAGTGAGATTCACCCAGCTGCCAGAAGTGCAGACCGGCAGTAAACAGCGGCCCGTAGACGCGGGTCGCAAACTGCTGGCAGCGCGCATACAGCGTGTCCATACCGGACGCTTTTGGCGAGGACTGAATAATACCCGCGTTCGGATTGGCTTCCATCAGACGGACCAGCCCGCTCAGGCAGTCGCCGCTCATCACGGAGTCCGCATCCAGTACCACCATGTAGCTGTACTGGTTACCCCAACGACGGCAGAAGTCATCGATGTTCCCGCTCTTACGCTTAACACGACGACGACGACGACGGTAGAAGATCTGCCCTTCGCCCTGCACTTCAGCAATCAGCTCCATCCAGGCTTTTTGCTCTGCCACGCAGATATCCGGGTTGTAGCTGTCGCTCAGGATGTAGACGTCGAAATGCGCCGCGTTACCGGTCGCCTTTACGGACTCCCAGGTGGCACGCAGCCCGGCGAATACGCGGTCAACATCTTCGTTACAGATAGGCATGATCAGCGCGGTACGGTGCTCAGGATTGAGGGGTTCATCCCCGACCGTCGACGCGGAAATGCTGTATTTGTCACGCCCCATCAGCAGTTGCAGGAAGCCCATCAGCGCCGTCCAGAACCCGGCGGAGACCCAACAGAACAGCACGGCGAACAGCAGAAGGATGCCGCTCTGTAAAATATACGGCAGCAGCTGCATGAAGGAGACCCAGATATCCTGGCCAATCATGTCAGCAGGGTTAATCAATGCCCAGCCCTGGTACGGCAGAATAGTTTTCATGTACCAGGTGGCGACAACCGTCTGTGCCAGCGTCAGCAGCAGCAGAATGTAACGACGAATCGTTCCCACGGTACGCCATTTCTGCTCGGACGCCTGCTGTTCTTTGGTGAGACGTGACAGATAGCGCGGCGTCACGTCACGTCCACGCAGGCGATCCCAGAAGCGACCCACCGGGTTGGTGCGCCACGGATCGGGGAACATAGAGGAACGCGTGGCCTTCGGCATCGCCTGTAGCTGGTCACGCCCTTCGTCATCCTTGATTAACTGCCCTTCTGCCAGCGAGTCTGGCCATGCCTGCTCCAGACGTGCCTTCACTGACCCCAGCGGCGTATCATCATCACGGGAAAAGTGACGATGTTCACCATCCAGCGCGGTGTGAACCGCGCGGATGTCGCTCGCAGGGAGTGCCGCTTTTTCAATGTCCGTTAGCGGCATGGCATCAATATATTCAGATGTATTATTCATTGGCAGGTAGCTGATAGCTCCAGGTTTCACTCAGCGGCTTATCGTTACTGACCAGCGCGGCGCGCATTTCAGTGGTCTGTTTCGGATCTTTCACCTTCACGCGCAGGGTCAAACGCCACCCTTTGGTGACCGGATTGTAACGCACGGCGTTCTCAACGATTTCACCGTTATCGCCAATGCTGGCCTGTGCCGTCACGGCAGTATCCGGCGCCAGTTTTTTCATATCCTGCCCGGTGAAGTCCACGATAAATGCCAGCGTGCCATCCGGCTGACGAATCAGGTTGGACTGCTTCACGTCCCCCGTAGAACGACGCGTCTGCATCACATACGCGTTATCCGGTGCGTGCAGTTTGTCTTCGTCACGGCTGAAGGTGATCGCATACTTGAAGTTCATCTCTTTACCGGCTTCAGGCAGCTGATCCGGTGTCCAGTACGCCACGATGTTATCGTTGGTTTCATCATTGGTTGGAATTTCAACCAACTCAACCTTGCCTTTACCCCAGTCGCCTTTCGGTGTAACCCAGGCGCTTGGGCGCAGATCGTAGCGGTCGTCCAGATCTTCAAAGCGGGAGAACTGACGGCCACGTTGCAGCAGACCAAAGCCCTGCGGGTTTTCCATCGCAAAGCTGCTGACGGCGAGGTGTTTCGGGTTGTTCAGCGGACGCCAGATCCACTCGCCGTTACCAGCATGAATGGAAAGGCCATTAGAATCATGCAGTTGAGGGCGGAAGTTAGTCGCCGGAGACGGCTGATTCGGCCCGAACAGGAACATGCTGGTCAGCGGCGCGACGCCCAGTTTGCCCACTTTATCGCGCAGGTAAACTTTAGACTGCACGTCAACCACCGTGTCACGCCCTGGCATGATCACGAAGCGATAAGCGCCTGTCGCACGAGGGGAGTCCAGCAGCGCATAAATTGTCAGACGTTTGTCGGTTGGTTTTGGACGTTCGATCCAGAACTCGCGAAAACGTGGAAATTCTTCACCTGATGGCAGCGCGGTATCAATTGCCAGACCGCGCGCAGAAAGCCCGTATACCTGCCCCGCGCCAATCACGCGGAAGTAGCTGGCGCCAAGCATGCTGACGATTTCGTCGTTTTTATCTTTGCTGTTAATCGGGTAAAGCACCTTGAAGCCTGCGAAGCCGAGGTCTTTCACCGTGTCTTTATCGTGTTGCACATCGCCAAAATTGAAATAATCCGGGCTGTACTTGATTTTACGTACCGCGGTCGCCGTCACTTCATTGATGGCAACCGGCGTGTCGAAGTACATACCCTGGTGGTAAAATTCAAGCTTGAACGGGGTTTTAATATTGTTCCAGTACGCTTTATCGTGATTGAACTGGATCTGCTGATAGTCCGCGTATTTCATGTCGCGGAAAACGGAGGGCAGGTTACTTTTTGGCGCTTCGTAGCTCTTGCCCGCCATCGATTTAGCCTGTTTTGCGACATCATCGATGTTAAAGGCCAGTGCAGATGAGGTATACAGTGACAACAGCACTGCTACACCCAACCAACGCATTTTCATCATTTGTGGTTTATGTTTCATAATAAGTAAGCACTTCCCCCTTTGTGTGCTTATATCGATCCGATCCATTTTAATGGAAACTCAGGCAATCCGACAACATTATCACTGCTTTGTTCAGCTCGCTGGCTCATGGATTAAGCAAATGAAAGAACCCGCTTTTCACTTTGCGTGCTTATCCTGGAGACAGGGTGTCGGTCTTGGTGTAGGGTTGGCTCCGAATGTAACCATTATGAGCCTTAGGGATAAGGCGAAAAGTCTGAGAATGCGCAAAGTTATATGAGCACAACCCCTGTACAACGTGAATATTTCCTCGACTCGATCCGCGCATGGCTCATGCTATTGGGGATCCCTTTTCATATTTCACTGATCTATTCCAGCCACACCTGGCATGTGAACAGCCAGATGCCCTCCTGGTGGCTGACGCTGTTCAATGATTTTATCCATGCCTTCCGCATGCAGGTGTTTTTCGTCATTTCAGGCTATTTCTCTTACATGCTCTTCTTGCGCTATCCCCTCAAGCGGTGGTGGAAAGTGCGCGTGGAGCGCGTGGGCATACCAATGTTGACGGCCATTCCGCTGCTGACGCTGCCGCAGTTCATCATGTTGCAGCATGTTAAAGGCAAGGCGGAAAACTGGCCTAATCTCTCGTTCTATGAGAAATACAACACCCTGGTCTGGGAGCTGATTTCCCACCTCTGGTTCCTGCTGGTACTGGTGGTGCTAACCACGGTGAGTTTGCTGATCTTCAGTCAACTTCGCCAGCGCGCGAGCGCCGCAACCTCGACCTTCTTCGCCAACATCACCCTGGGCAAGCTGTCGCTGCTGTTTCTTGCGCTGGGGGTCGCGTATGCCGCCGTCAGGCGTACGCTACTCATTGTCTACCCTCCCATTCTGAGCGATGGGCTGTTTAATTTCGTGGTGATGCAGACCCTGTTCTACATCCCCTTCTTCCTGATTGGGGCGCTGGCATTTATTCATCCCCGGCTTAAAGCGCTGTTTACCACCCCCTCCCCCTGGTGTGCGGTGGGTGCTGCGCTGGCCTTTGCCGCCTATCTTCTCAATCAGCGCTTTGGCAGCGGGGACGCGTGGATGTATGAGACAGAGAGCGTGATAACGATGCTGATGGGCCTGTGGATGGTTAACGTGGTGTTCGCCCTTGGCCATCGTCTGCTGAATTTTAAATCAAGTCGCGTCACCTATTTCGTTAATGCTTCACTGTTTATCTACCTGGTCCACCATCCGCTGACGCTGTTTTTCGGGGCGTACATTACGCCGCATATCAAATCGAATGCGCTGGGCTTCTTCACCGGTCTGGTCTTTGTGGTTGGCATTGCCATCGTGTTGTATGAAATCCACCTGCGGATCCCGCTTTTGCGTTTCCTGTTCTCAGGCAAACCTCAGGTTAAAGCGGGATAAAAAAACGGCGCCTCCAGAGCGCCGTTTTTGCTTTTCAGACATCAAAATGCCTGGCTGCGCGCGGTCAAAAGCCGCTGATACAGGTCGGCGGTGTGCTCATCGAAACAGACAAAAATGACTTTTTCCGGCATGGGTTTGAGGGAAAGGTAGTGATAAACGGTATTCACGGCGATCGTAGCTGCCGCTTCCTTTGGATAACCGTACACCCCGGTGCTAATGGCGGGGAACGCCATGGTCTTATAGCCGTTATCTGCCGCAAGCCGCAGGCAGTTACGATACGCCTGCTCCAGAATCTCAGCCTCATGGCGGTCGCCACCGTGCCAGACGGGTCCAACGGTATGGATCACCGCTTTGGCCGGGAGATCGCCCGCAAGCGTAATAACAGCATGCCCCGGCGGGCACTCTCCCTGCTGCTGGCGCACGGTTTTGCATGCTTCAAGGAGCTGAGGGCCCGCGGCCCGGTGAATGGCACCATCCACCCCGCCCCCACCCAAGAGGGAGGAATTGGCTGCGTTGACGATCACGTCAACGTGCACCGTCGTGATATCGCCATGAATAACGTCGATTTGCGGTCTCATAAACACCCTCTGCAACCCGCCTTTTTCATCAGTGTATCGCAGAGGGAGAAGGAGAAAAACTGTCGCGAAAAAAATGGCGATTAACGGTAATCCACCTGAACGACCGCAAGCGTTTTCTTTTCATTCAGGTATTTCATGGTGACAGCGGCCAGCGCTGAGTGAGGATGATGGCCCCGGAGCGCCTCGTCATAACTGATGGTATGCGTTTTCATACGGTTATTTTCCGGGCAGGAAATTGCAAACTGCTGATGCCGGGGCGTGACTTCGCACGGGTCAGCGACCACCGCGCCACGAAAATGAATCACCCCACCATTCTCTATAGTTGCTGAATAAGCCGGAGAAAAAAAAGAGGACAGGATCAGTCCCAGACCAGAAATAATACACGCTGCGGATTTGAACATTATTTGTACTCCTCAATGAAATTCGTCCTTGAGGGGTAAAAACGCTCCGTTATGACGTATCAATTTAAGCAACCCGTTTGCTGGGTTCTTGATATCAGCATAGCTTACCTGTGCAGCGCCGCCACTTTATTAAATCATTGATTTTATGAATGATTAAAGCGTACTTGCCGATGCGTTCCACTGCTGTGATAAATGAAGCGATTTTCCATCGGAAACGGTGACGATTATTTTTACCGCATCCCCTGAGCGAATATTTAAACTGATTCGCGTTAAATCAATCGGCTGATTAGCGGGTATAAAAAGAGTATTTTTCTGCCGCGATGTACTTTGTCCCCCCTGCCCCTGTCGGACAGATAACACCTCAACCTGACATTCGCAGGCGTCTGCCAGCGTGACCTGAGGAATAATGGTTGTCACATTTGCCTGCTGTGAGGTACTGAACGTTATCTGGCTGGCAAGCGCGGCAAGGAGAATGAAGGTGCTCATGAGATCCTCCCGAAAAAAAACAGGGCGGATGCCCTGTTTTTTGGTACAGAAATGAATCAGTACTGGTGTGCGGTCGCGTTGTTGCCGAAGCCAACCTGGTGCACAGTCACCGTTGAGCCGGACGCTGTCTGGTCTACCGCTGCGCCGTTGCCGCCGCCGAACTGTTTCACGTTGATAACAGAGTCTTTGCTATTCCACTGGTCGATGGTGGCGCTGTTACCAAAGCCTTTTTGCAGCAGATCGATAGAACTGTCATCAGAGCCCTGGCCAACATCTGCGCCGTTACCACCACCATGCTGGGTAATGGTCAATTCAGAATCTCGGGCGTCCGTCTGCAAAGCAAGCGCGGAGTTACCGCCGCCGTACTGGTAAATGCTCAGGGTTGAGTCAGGGCCGTTATTGCCGCCACCCCAGCCACCACCGTGACCGCCGCCAAATTGTGGTACCGCACCTGCGAAAGCACTGCCAGAAACTACGATTGCTGCAATAACTGCCACTTTGAAAAGTTTCATGGTAAACCCCCATCGGATTGATTAAGGCGTCACACATCGCTAGCGTTGAATAACGCGAATAGCCATTTGCGACTGTCTCTGTACTACAACTGCTGTTTTCTGCGTACCATACTGCGTTATATTCGCCCTGTTACCCGAGCCTTTCTGGATAATCATGGCGGTGTTGCCAAAAGCGCCCTGCTTAATACTCGCATCGTTGCCGTTGCCGGTCTGATCGATATAAGCAAGGTTATACGTCCCTGACTGATCAACATTCGCGCGGTTATTCCCGCCCTCCTGGGAAATAACGGACAGCAATTTAGAACCGCCCTGGCGTACATCAGCATTATTTCCTGAACCCTGTTGACCAATAATGGCTGCCTGATTGTATGAAGCTTTACTTAATTCATTTATCGCAAAATTATATTCAGAACTGGCTAAATCTGAATCACCTGCGATTACAAACCCAGGCGCACCCAGTAATGTAAACATCATAAACAACGTTTTGTTTTTCATGCTGTCACCCTGGACCTGGCTATAAAAAAGGTATTCCTTACTCCGTTAACGCGATTCGTTTTGTTAACGCCGCGTTACGGAAAAGAGTATGTCTGCCGAAACATGTTTAATATCTCACCCGTGCGCCTTATTTTTATATTCCCCTTCACCTCAAAGTCGTAAATCTCGCCTGAAACGACGGGATACTCGCCTAAAGCAGAAACCAAAAATGACTTCCTGCGCTTGTACAACAGCGAGACAGGCTGTCCAACCTGTACCGGCTTCTTCAGACAAAAACGACAATGCCCTTTGTCACGCGCGTGACACGAAGCAAGTTTTCTTAAGAAAAAATTCCGGCTTAGGGAAGTCTTATGTTTTTAGCAGAGTTCATACTTTTTACCGGCTGGCTTACAATAATAAAAAACCAGATAATACAACTCATTATAATATGCCGTGTGGTTTTTAAAATCTGTGCACGTTTATACACCTGTACAACTTTCCCCTTATCTTAAAATCTATTACCCCTGCAAAATACACAAATAAATATCGAATTTTACATTCTGTTACACGATTAACACTTGCTTTAAAGTTTGCAATAGCTAGATTGAAAACAGCAGTACGTTATTTGTTTTTAATTTTACCGCCTCCTTTGGAGGAAGGTTTTTTAACTACACACAGCAGTGCCACACCTGCAGTACTTCTGGTGCCCTTTTCAATAATACGAGGGCAACTGCCGGGTGTCATAAATAACGTGGGGTTTCATCATGTTTAATGAAGTCCATAGCTTACCCGGTCATACATTATTGTTGATCACAAAACCTTCCTTACAAGCGACAGCGTTATTGCAGCATTTAAAACAATGCCTGTCACTTAACGGGAAACTTCATAACATTCAACGTTCTTTTGATGATATCGCTCCTGGCAGCATCATTCTTCTCGATATGATGGAAGCGGATAAAAAACTGATCCATTACTGGCAAGATAATTTAAGCAGGAAAAACAATAATATCCGCGTATTGTTATTGAATACGCCTGATGAGTATCCTTTCCGCGAAATTGAGAGCTGGCCGCATATTAACGGCGTGTTTTACGTTACAGAAGAAGAAAACCGTGTCGTGGAGGGTTTGCAGGGCATATTGCGGGGGGAGTGTTATTTCTCGCAAAAACTGGCCAGCTACCTCATTACCCACTCCGGAAATTATCGCTATAACAGTTCGGAATCGGCCCTTCTGACGCACCGTGAGAAAGAGATCCTGAACAAACTGCGTATTGGTGCTTCAAATATTGAAATCGCCCGTTCGTTATTTATCAGCGAAAATACGGTTAAGACGCATCTTTATAATCTTTTCAAAAAGATAGCTGTTAAAAATCGCACGCAGGCGGTGTCGTGGGCAAACGATAACCTCAGGCGTTAATAGCATGAAACGCACCCTAAGTTGGATTGCCGCCGCAGGCATTATGCTTGCTGCCGGAAACCTTCAGGCTGTTGAGGTGGAAGTTCCTGGACTGTTGACCGACCACACCGTCACCTCTGTCGGACACGATTTTTATCGGGCCTTCAGCGATAAGTGGGAAAGCGATTATCCGGGTAATTTAACCATCAACGAACGGCCCAGTGCGCGGTGGGGAAGCTGGATCACAATAACCGCTAATCAGGACGTTATTTACCAGACTTTTTTATTCCCAACGAAAAGAGACTTCGATCAGAACGTCGCTTTCGCACTGGCACAAACCGAAGAAGCTATTAACCGCCTACAGTTAGATAAAGCCCTTTTGAGCACAGGCGATTTAGCAAAAGATGAGTTCTAGCAACGACACCTATTTCGGAGGCTGTAATGCGTCTCGCACACACAGTGATTTCGTTAATGCTCATTGCGCCGTTGAGTTGGGCCGGAAATATGACCTTCCAGTTCCGCAACCCTAATTTTGGCGGCAACCCGAATAACGGAGCCTTTATGCTTAACCAGGCGCAGGCTCAAAATTCCTATAAAGACCCCAGCTATGACGATGATTTCGGTATCGAGACCCCGTCAGCTCTGGATAATTTTACTCAGGCCATCCAGTCGCAAATATTAGGTGGCTTATTAACCAACATTAATACCGGAAAACCCGGCCGGATGGTCACTAATGACTTTATCGTCGATATTGCCAATAAAGACGGGCAGCTTCAGTTAAATGTGACAGACCGAAAAACCGGTAAGACGTCGACAATCCAGGTTTCCGGTTTGCAGACCAGTTCAACTGATTTCTAAACAACCCCGAAATAAGGACAATTATCATGCAGCGCTTTTTTATTTTAGTTGCAGTGTGCTTATTAAGCGGTTGTTTAACTGCCCCGCCAAAAGAAGCCGCTAAACCCACCCTAATGCCCCGTGCCCAGAGCTATCGGGATCTGACGCATCTGCCGGGCCCTACCGGGAAGATATTCGTCTCGGTCTATAACATTCAGGATGAGACGGGCCAGTTCAAACCGTATCCGGCCAGTAACTTCTCCACGGCCGTACCGCAGAGCGCCACCGCGATGCTGGTTACCGCCCTGAAAGATTCGCGCTGGTTTATCCCGCTGGAACGCCAGGGGCTGCAAAACCTGCTTAACGAACGAAAAATCATTCGTGCTGCACAGGAGAATGGTACCGTTGGCGTCAATAACCGCATGCCGCTACAGTCTCTCACCGCAGCCAATATCATGGTGGAAGGCTCGATTATCGGCTACGAAAGTAACGTGAAATCGGGCGGCGCGGGTGCCCGTTACTTTGGTATCGGGGCCGACACGCAGTATCAGCTGGATCAAATTGCCGTCAACCTGCGCGTGGTTAACGTGAGCACGGGTGAAATTTTATCCTCCGTGACCACCAGCAAAACGATTCTCTCATATGAAGTGCAGGCGGGGGTATTCCGCTTTATCGACTACCAGCGTTTGCTGGAGGCTGAAATTGGCTATACCTCTAACGAGCCGGTCATGCTGTGTCTGATGTCGGCCATCGAAACCGGGGTGATTTTCCTGATTAATGACGGCATCGATCGCGGCTTGTGGGATCTTCAGAATAAAAGTGACGTGAGTAATGCGGTGCTGGTGAAATACCGTGAGATGTCGGTTCCGCCGGAGTCATGATTGGCGGCGTATAAAAAGGCGAGATTTTCGTCTCGCCTTTTTTTATTTACTTACCACAGGAACGCTCTGGCTCTTCTCGCGTCGGGCTGCAAGCCAGAGACCGCTGTTCTTCATAGCGTAGCCAAACAGTAATCCCAGCATGAGCGAAGGGACCACCAGCTTCCAGTCCCCCTGGCCTGCAAAGGTCGCGCAGGCACCCATGAACGTGCCGGGCACAAAGGACAACAGCAGATGTTTTGCCTGAACGCACATCAGGAAAGCCACAATACCAGTCATGACGTACCCCAGGATTTCCACATGCGGCGCCAGCGCGCTGCCCTTCATAATGATCAGCGCCCAGACCACGCCACTCAGTAACGTGCTGCCTGAAATAAAGAGCCCTTTAAAACCACCCTGCGGACAGGCGAAATAGGCCGTGCAGCCAAGAAAACCGGCCCAGCTCAACAAACCGAGAGATACCGCCACCCAACCCCAGAGGCCGGAGAGGATGCCAGTCGTGATTGCAATACAAAGTAATATGTTCATGGTGCGCATCTTAGCAGATGCGCACCCTAGAAATGAGATCAGAAGCACGTTACGTGCAAGTTGAAATGTATCGTTGCAGGATTTTTGTGATTTAAATCACTCTTCACTCTCTTCTTCCAGCTCATCCCACATGGCAGCGATAGCGTCACGCGTCAGCGGAGCCAGCGTTCTCCAGAACGGAGAGGTGGCGTGGGCTTCAACTTTACCCAGGAAGGTTCCGACCCACGGCAGCAGATACGTTTCGAACAGGGTTTCAATCGCCTCATTCTCATCATCACCTGCTTTATCTTCAATCCATGAGGCCGCCAGCAACAGGGTACCGATATGATCGGCAGGCATATCCGTCAACGGCATGCCGCGTTCTGAAAGAAACGCCCGAACTTCCGCTTCGGTCGCACCTTCCTGCCAGGCAGAACGATACGGCGACACGCGACATTCTTCCCCCACGAACAGCGCGTTGTAATCCGTTGAAATCTGCTGCATATCGCAATTTTTTTGCAAGCGTTCCAGCAACTCATCCTGTTCCAGCGGCCAGCTCTGCGCCAGTTTACCTTCACGAATCAGGGTAAACAGCGGAACCAGCAGCGGATCCTGCGGCTGGCGGTAATATAAGGTGCCCAGCACGCGGCAAAGGATGGAAAACTCATTCATGTTTTTATTCCGTTATTAATTAAAGATCGGCAAATTCATCAATCGGCGCCATACCGCGCGACTCAAGGAAGTCGAGCATACGACGCGGCGTGACGTTCAGGATCTGTTCTTCCGGGAAATTCACGTCCCGCAATATTTTCAGGCACTCGCTAAAATCACCCAGCGTGAAGGCCGTGTGTGAATCAGAGCCCAGCGCCACCATTCCGCCCGCGTCACGCACGGCCGCCGCAACGTCGCGGCAGTTGGCCTCACTGCCCTTACGCGAATGCACGAACGAGGAGTTGTTGATCTCCAGCGCCACGCGGTGCTTCGCTGCGGCCTGTGCCACGGCCTGAATATCGATCGGGTATTTCGGATTTCCCGGGTGGCTGATAATGTGCACATTGCCGCTGGCAATGGTGGCAATCATCGCCGCGGTGTTGGTCTCTTTATCCTGGGGCGTAAAGACCGGCTCGTGGAAGCCGGCGAGGATCAGATCTAACGAGGTCAGCATCGGGCCGGTGCAGTCAATTTCACCGTCGGTATTTTTGATGTTCGCTTCGATGCCTCGCAGTATCCCGATACCGTCAACCAGACGTGGCCAAATACGCATATTCACAAAATGCCAGTAGTGCGGCGCATCCGCCATATCCGGACCGTGATCGGTTATCGCAAACAGTTTGATGCCTTTCAGCTTCGCCTGAGCGATATAATCATGGAGGTTACTGTAAGCGTGGGTACTGGCGACGGTGTGCATATGCAGGTCAACGGGATACATCTTTCTCTCCTCTGCGGTTTTTCCAAAGGATAGCAGTTATCAGCGGCGAATATTAGCAAAAACCCGGCGAACGCCGGGTTTCTCTCAGTAGCCTCGCTGTCTGTCTACCTGTCCGGTCACCGCATTGCCCCTCTCTATTTCGCTGATGGTATGCGAGATATACGCCACGGCCTCCGCCGGTCGCGTCACGGCCGCAATATGGGGCGTCATCGCCACGCGCGGATGTGCCCAGAGCGGGCTGTCTGTCGGCAGCGGTTCGCGGCTATACACATCCAGCATTGCGCCTTTCAGTTTACCGCTATCCAGCGCTTTCAGCAGATCGTCTTCCACAACGTGTACCCCGCGCGCCAGGTTCATTAAGTAGCTATCTTCTGCCAACTGGTTGAGGAGCGTGCCATTGATAATGCCGACCGTTTCCGCCGTATTCGGCAGCAGGTTAATGAGAACGCGTGTCCCTTTCAGGAACGCCGGGAGTTCGTCCAATCCGGCAAAGCTCTCGACGCCCGGATAATCCTTACGGCTCCGGCTCCAGCAGCGCAGTGGGAAGCCCCACGGGGCGAGCGCTTCGGCGACTTTCGAACCCAGCACACCCGCCCCGAGGATGCCGATGGTGAAATCTTCACGCTGATAATCCGGGAGCGGTTCCCAGTGGGATTGCTGTTTAAACGCCTGATAATCGTCGAAGCGGCGGAACCAGTGCAGCACCTGGCTTACGGCGTATTCCTGCATCTGCTCCCCCATACCGGTATCTTCCAGACGAAACAGGGGAATATCTTCCGGCAGCATTTCAGGGTGAGCCTTCAGCTTACTGAGAATGGAATCCACCCCCGCACCAAGAGCAAACACCGCCTTCAAACGGCGTCCCTGTAGCATTTCGACCGGGGGATGCCAGACCAGCGCGTAGTCGGCATGTTCATTATCGCCCTGTTTCCATTCGCGAACGCGTGCGCCAGGCAGTGCCGCCGTGAGCGCCTTAATCCAGTAAGCCGTATCAAAAGTGGGGTGATAGAAGATAATATCCATAGTCATTGCCTTTTAGTGCGCTGTTTTATTTTCATTTTCAACTGGCTTGTCAGCATAACAAATTTATCGCTAAACCGCGTTGCTGATAAAAGAGGCGCTTTTCGCACATTTCGAAATCAGGTTGCCTGAAGTTTGTCTAAACACGCTAAATTACTGAAAAAGTGGGTTGACGGCAGTACGGCTTTTCCTTACATTAGCGCCCGTCCCGACAACAACGGGATGACAATATGGTGAGGTGTCCGAGTGGCTGAAGGAGCACGCCTGGAAAGTGTGTATACGGCAACGTATCGGGGGTTCGAATCCCCCCCTCACCGCCATATTCAAGACGAGAGCTCGTACGAAAGTACGGGCTTTTTTCTTATATATTCTCCGCAAGGGGGGGATGAGAACCCCCGACCGGGGTTCGACAACTGGCGCAGCCAGTTGGACAGACTGAGAGCGAAGCGAACAGGCTGCCCGCAGGGCGAGCGAAGCGAGTCAATCCCCCCCTCACCCTAACCCTCTCCCCGGAGGGGAGAGGGGATAGTTAGGTGCTCGCATTCAGTTGTCCCCTGGAAACGTTACTCCTCCACCATCCGGGCATATTCTTCGGTTAGAAAATCAACCAGCGTCCTGACCGACGGCAGTAAACCGCGCCGGGAAGGATATACTGCGTGAATCACTTCCCGTCTTGGCTCCCACGCGTTCAGCACCCGAACAAGCTCACCTGAAGCCAGCTGATCCTTCACCATCAAAATGGGCAACTGTACCACGCCCACGCCCGCCATCGCTGCCTCCCGCAGCGCCAGCATATCGGTAGTCACCAGGCGCGGCGTGAAGTGAATGTCTGCTTTCGCCCCCTCCGGCCCGCTCAGCTCCCATTTATGCAGGTGTTTACCAGCGCCCATACTTAAACCCGGCCATTCGCTGAGTTCAGAGGGCATCGCCGGGTTGCCCATCCGTTCAATCAGTGTCGGCCCGGCAACCAGACAGTGTCCCCTGTCCGCCAGCACCCTTAATACCAAATCGCTGTCATCAAACGGGCGCGGACGAACGCGGATCGCCACATCCACCCCCTCCCCCACCAGATCGACCCGGCGGTTGGTGGCTTCAAGCTGGAGGTTGATCCCCGGATAGCGCGCCATAAACCTCGCCAGCATGGGCCCCACGTGAACGTGCAATAGGGTTACGGGGCAAGTGATCCTGACCATACCGCGCGGCTCAGCCTGTAAAGCAGCCACCGCCTCCTCCGCAGCTTCAGCCTCCACCAGCATGGCTTTACAGTGCTGATAGAACGTCTGCCCCACTTCAGTCACCGCAAACTGCCGCGTGGTACGTTGTATCAACCGAACACCCAGGCGTTCTTCCAGCTGCGCAATCCGACGGCTCAGTTTCGACTTTGGCTGATCGAGCGCCCGCCCCGCCGCCGCAAAGCCGCCATGCTCCACCACCTTCACAAACCATACGAAATCATTGAGATCCTGCATACGCCCCCATTGTTCTATTTAAGGAACAGTGAATGTCATTTTTGCTATCTACCGGGATATTAACCTTGAATATAAGCTAATTACATCAACAGGACATCAGGAGTTAATCATGAAAAACGTAACAGGCGTGTATACCGCACCTCGTCCGCACTGGGTCGGTGATGGTTTTCCGGTTCGTTCAATGTTTTCTTACCAGACGCACGGCGAACCGCTGAGCCCGTTCCTGCTGCTTGACTACGCCGGACCACATACCTTCCCGGCGGATGGCGCAAAACGCGGCGTGGGCGAGCATCCTCATCGCGGTTTTGAAACGGTGACCATCGTCTACTCAGGCGAAGTTGAGCACCGTGATTCCACCGGCAGAGGCGGCGTTATTGGTCCAGGCGATGTGCAGTGGATGACGGCAGGCGCAGGCATTTTGCACGAGGAGTTCCACTCCAGCGCGTTCTCGCAGAAAGGCGGTGAACTGAAAATGATGCAGCTGTGGGTCAACCTGCCCGCTAAAGACAAAATGGCGACGCCTGGCTACCAGCGCATCACTCAGGCGGATATCCCGGTGGTCACCCTGCCGGATAACAGCGGAACAATGCGCGTGATTGCTGGCCGCTTTGGAGAGGTAACCGGCCCGGCGCATACCTTCTCACCGCTTAACGTATGGGATCTCGCGCTGCACCAGGGCAGCCACCTGACGCTCAATCAGCCCGAAGGCTGGAGCACGGCGCTGGTTGTTGTTGAGGGCAGCGTGACAGTGAACGGCACCACGCCTGCGGGTGAGGCGCAGCTGGTCGTGCTGAGTCAGAGCGGCGACAAGCTGCATCTCGAAGCCAGCAGCGATGCCAAAGTGTTGCTGATGGCCGGGGAGCCACTGAATGAACCCATCGTGGGCTATGGCCCGTTTGTGATGAACAGTAAAACCGAAATCGCCGAAGCTATTCGCGATTTCAACTCCGGCCGCTTTGGCCAAATCTAAACGTAATAAAGGAGCGCATTATGTCTACCCCTGCAAACTTCAACGGTGCACGTCCCGTTATTGACGTCAATGATGCCGTTATGCTGCTTATCGATCACCAGAGCGGATTGTTCCAGACTGTTGGAGACATGCCAATGCCTGAGCTGCGCGCTCGTGCAGCAGCGCTGGCAAAGATCGCCTCGCTGGCGAAGATCCCGGTGATCACCACGGCGTCGGTTCCACAGGGACCGAACGGCCCGCTTATCCCGGAGATCCACGCCAATGCGCCGCACGCACAGTATGTGGCACGCAAGGGTGAGATCAACGCCTGGGATAATCCGGAGTTCGTGGCGGCGGTGAAAGCCACCGGACGCAAAACGCTGATTATCGCGGGGACGATTACCAGCGTTTGCATGGCCTTCCCGTCCATCAGCGCGGTGGCGGACGGATATAAAGTGTTTGCGGTGATTGATGCCTCCGGCACCTACAGCAAAATGGCGCAAGAGATCACCCTGGCGCGCGTGGTGCAGGCAGGCGTGGTACCGATGGACACAGCGGCAGTGGCCTCAGAGATCCAGCGCACGTGGAACCGTGAAGATGCGGGAGAATGGGCAGAGGTGTACACACACATCTTCCCTGCCTACCAGCTGCTGATCGAAAGTTACAGCAAAGCGCAGGACGTCGTGAAAAACAGCGAAGTGCTCGATTCGCAGCGTTGATCCTGCGCGGTGCGCCATAAGCTGATTAAGGCTTAACCGAACAGGCACGAATGGAGAAAATCTGCTTGACCGCTTTCGCGCAACTCCCTATAGTAGCGCCCCGTTGCCCCCCAAGCGGTCAGGCAGCAAAACAATATGGTGAGGTGTCCGAGTGGCTGAAGGAGCACGCCTGGAAAGTGTGTATACGGCAACGTATCGGGGGTTCGAATCCCCCCCTCACCGCCATATTTAAGATGAGAGCTCGTACGAAAGTACGGGCTTTTTTCTTTTATATTCTCCGAAAAGGGGGGGATGAGAACCCCCGACTGGGGTTCGACAACTGGCGGCAGCCAGTTGGACAGACTGAGAGCATAGCGAACAGGCTGCCCGCAGGGCGAGCGAAGCGAGTCAATCCCCCCCTCACCGCCATATTTTAAGAAGAGCTCGCATGAAAATGCGGGCTTTTTTTTCGCATGTTGCACGTCTGCGGGGGGATGAGAACCCCCGACCGGGGTTCGACAACTGGCGCAGCCAGTTGGACAGACTGAGAGCGAAGCGAGTCAATCCCCGCCGGTGCGGGTGATACCGCCTCACCCATAAAAAAAGCCCGCGCATAAGCACGGGCCCGTTTTAAACTATTCCTCAGTTATTCAACTTCCCCGCCGGCTGCTTTCCTTCAGGAGAAGAAACCTGCCCCGGCAATCCCCCCTCTTCATCTCTGCGCTCCCCCAGCCAGTAATCCGCATTTTTAATCCCAAGCCGAACCGGATCAAACTGTGGATCAATTCCCTGCGCATTCTGGGTTTCATAATCCTTCAGGCTGGCAAAGGCTTTTTTATGCAAGAGGACAATGGCAATAATGTTGAGCCAGGCCATCAGCCCTACCCCGATATCCCCTAATCCCCATGCCAGATCCGCGGTGCGGATTGTGCCATATACCGTGGAAGCCATCAGACATAATTTAAGCAGGAATGTCAGCCACGGACGGTGAATTTTACGGTTGATGTAGGCGATATTGGTTTCAGCGATATAGTAATAGGCAATGATGGTGGTGAAGGCAAAGAAGAATAGCGCAATGGCGACAAAGTAATTACCAAAGCCCGGCATCATACTTTCCATCGCTGTCTGCACATAGCCAGGACCCGCCGCCACGCCTGCAATACCGGTATAAAGGGCTGCGCCGTCGACGCCCTGAACATTATAAAGCCCGGTGATCAACAGCATAAACCCGGTCGCGGAGCAGACAAACAGCGTGTCGATATATACGGAGAACGCCTGAACCAGCCCTTGTTTCACCGGATGACTTACGGCTGCTGCCGAGGATGCATGTGGCCCGGTGCCCTGCGCCGCCTCGTTGGAATAGACGCCGCGTTTAACGCCCCACATGATAGCCTGGCCCAGAATAGCGCCAAATCCCGCTTCAAGGCCAAAAGCACTTTTCCAGATCAGCAGGATAACAGCAGGCAGTTTTTCAATATTGATCGCGATAATAACGCAGGCAACAATAATATAGCCGAGCGCCATAAACGGAACGACCATACTGCTAAAGCTGGCGATCCTTTTTACACCACCGAAAATAATGAAGCTTAACAGTACAGCCAGTATTGCCGCCGTAACGTTTGGGTTAAGACCGAAGGCAATGTCCAGGCTGGCGGCAATTGAGTTTGCCTGTACGCCCGGAAGTAATAAGCCGCAGGAGAAAATGGTCACAATAGCAAATAACCATGCGTACCACTTCACCCCCAACCCTTTTTCAATATAAAAGGCAGGTCCCCCACGATATTCGCCGTTAATTTTTTCTTTATAAACCTGACCTAACGTGGATTCAACAAAAGCAGAGCTGGCGCCTAAAAATGCCACTACCCACATCCAGAAAAGCGCACCGGGGCCACCAAAGGTAATGGCGGTCGCCACACCGGCGATATTCCCTGTCCCTACGCGACCCGCCAGCGTCATCGTCAACGCCTGAAACGATGATACGCCGGCATCGGTAGCCCCGCCCTGAAACATCAGGGTAATCATATGTTTTATATGACGTAATTGCAGAAAACGACTACGCAGAGAGAAATAGAGACCGACACCCAGACATAAAAATATTAACGCAGGGCTCCAGATAACACCGTTAATTGCACTAACCAGTTCGTTCATGTATGACCCTCAGCGTGATGTTCCAGAGGAAACGATCCCCTGGTGTGTTTCTTCTTAGAATTTAATTTGAACAAGTACGAAACATAGATAATTACCCAAAAGACACCAACTTAATTTTTACTGCTTAGTCATGTTCTGTGACAACATTCACGTTTAATTTTCACCTAACAATTAGCGCGATCATTATATTCACAGGTATTTTGTGGGTATTGTAAATACATATCACATTTTTGCGACCTGTATAAAAAGCGTTCGCGGCAAATTAACAGTAATATTATTATTACCGCAAAACGGTGCGTAAATCCCGTTGAATGCTATAGGAAATAAATATGATTTAAAAAAAGCCATGCGAACAGAGGGAATAAAAGAAGCTTCCCGGCATGACGCCGGGAAGAAATGACTTAAAATGTGAAATGATCTTAGTCGGAGTACACTTCCAGCGTTCGTTGACACAGCGCTGAGCGGACGCAGTCCTCTTTTGTGAAGCGGACCACCCCTATCATCTCATCTTCCTCAAAACGTGACATGGCATCGCTCAGGCCAGACTTCACGCCCGACGGCAGGTCACACTGGGTAATATCGCCGTTGACGATAACCGTCACGTTCTCCCCGAGGCGCGTTAAAAACATCTTCATTTGCGCAGCGGTCACGTTCTGAGCCTCGTCAAGAATAACGACCGCATTTTCAAATGTACGTCCGCGCATATAGGCGAACGGCGCGATTTCCACCTTGCCAATCTCTGGTCGCAGGCAGTACTGCATAAAGGAAGCGCCCAACCGCTTCACCAGCACGTCATAGACGGGCCTGAAGTACGGGGCAAACTTCTCAGAAATATCGCCAGGCAGGAAGCCCAGATCTTCATCCGCTTGCAGTACCGGACGGGTAACGATGATCCTTTCCACGTCCTTATGAATCAGCGCCTCCGCCGCTTTGGCGGCACTGATCCAGGTTTTCCCGCATCCGGCTTCCCCGGTTGCAAAGATGAGCTGTTTACTCTCGATAGCATTCAGGTAGTGCGCCTGAGCTTCATTCCGCGCCACTATTGGCGATGTATCGCGGCTGTCCCGCGCCATGCCAATGGATTCTACGCCGCTCATCTGCACAAGCGAGGTGACCGATTCTTCTTCACGCTGTTTATGGCTACGTGAATCCCGTCTCAGCACACGTTTTGCTTCGCGACGAGCTTTGATCACTGCTTTCTGTCTTCCCATGGATAGCACCTTGAGTTGTTGGTATTCATCACACGCGCCAGCATCGGCACGATTATGCGCACGAACATCAGAGGGTTGGCTTCCTTGTAAGCCATTGCTTGCATTACCGGATGACGATACAGAACGGCTACGCGCACCGTTATGCACGTCGGTAGAAATCGTATTTAGAGGTGGAGGGGAGAATTTTGTGGTGAGGAAATCGCTGCCGGAGTCTGAGCCTCCGCGCCGGGTGCTGCGGTTGATGTGTTTACCTTGTCCAGTACAGGACGCAACCATTCGCGATCTCCATAGTGAGTCAGTATCACTGCCGGGAACTACCGCTGTCTTATCTTAAGTACATCAGGAATTATCATAAATGCAACATTTATTTTACCTAGATGCAACCTTTAAGACTGCTCCTGCAGCGGAATCAGTCTCATATATGAATATTACAGAAATATAACAACAAGATAGTCATATGGAAAAATAATGTCCCCGCGAACTGTCGCAGGGACGATTATCAGGCTTCTATCAGACCCTGAGCGAGCCAGGTCTTCGCGTCACGCGCGCCGGGCAGGGCAAAGAAATAGCCGCCGCCGATGGGCTTGATGTACTCCTCCAGCGCTTCACCGTTGAGCCGCTTCTGCACGGTGAGGAACCCTTTCTCCAGATCGTGCTGATAGCAGACAAACAGCAGTCCCATATCAAGCTGACCGGAATTGGTCACCCCCAACGAGTAGCTGTAGCCCCTGCGCATCATCAGACTGGACTGGGTCTCTTTGGTGCGAGGATTAGCGAGACGAATATGGCTGTCCAGCGCGATGACATCTCCGTTCGGATCGCGGGCGTAGTCGGGTTCATCGTGCTCGTGCTTCATGCCGAGCGGTGCGCCGGTTTGCTTATCGCGGCCGAAGATCGTCTGCTGCTCTTTCAGCGGCGTGCGGTCCCAGAACTCCACGTGGAACTGAATGATACGCACCGCCTGATAGCTGCCACCCACCGCCCAGGCCGGTTCGCCCTGATCCTCCGTCACCCAGACCACGTTTTTCATCAACACGGTATTGCTGCTGTCCGGGTTGGCGGTACCGTCTTTGAAGCCCAGCAGGTTGACCGGCGTCTCTTTCCCTTTACTGCGCGCGGCGTGGTCAGAGATAAAACCTTCCCGCTTCCAGCGCACGCTGAGCAGATCCGGGGTGTGCTTGATGATATCGCGCAGGGCGTGGATCACCGTATCCTGGGTATTGGCGCAGATCTGCAACAGCAGATCGCCGTGGCACAACGCCGCGTCGAGAGAGTCATTCGGGAATCGCGTCATTTTTTGCAGCGCTTTCGGCTTCTGCTTCGCCAGACCGTAGCGATCATCAAACAGCGATTCCCCCACCGACACGGTGATGGTCAGATTATCGGGAGCGATAAACGCCCCGAGGATCCCGGAATCCATCGGCGGCAGGCGCGGATTCGGTGTTTCCGGTGCCGGACCGCCCGCCGTAAGGAAGGCAATGCGCGTGGTCAACAGCCTGAACAGACGCTCAAGGTCAGCCTTATCACTCGCCAGCGAATCGAAAGCCACCAGCATCATCGAGGCCTGCTGCGGCGTCAGGATTCCTGCCTGGTGCTCACCATAAAACGGCTGCGTTTCCATACGCGCATCCGGGGAGAGCGTGCCGGGGGCACTTTGCGGTTTTGCCGCATGCGCCACCGGACAGCCGCCCGCCAGGGCAAACGCGCCGCCCAGCGCCCCTACCCCTTTTAACAACCGACGTCGGGAAGGTTCCGCCACGTCGTACTCATCATGCTTGTTCATCGCTTAGTCCAGACCCAGAACGCCACGCAGCAGGGAGAGATCTTCCGCCAGCGTCGTAATCGGGCCTTTCAGCGCGTTACGGTCAGCATCGGTCAGCTTGTCGTAGGTTTCGAACCCGTCTTTGGTACGGTATTTCGCCAGGATGGCGTCAACTTTCTTAAAGTTGGCATCCACTTTCGCCAGCAGTTCGCCGTTCTCTTTTTGCAGCTGGGGCCGCAGCAGATCGACAATTTTTTGTGCGCCGTCGACGTTTGCCTGGAAGTCCCACAGGTCGGTGTGGCTGTAGCGATCTTCTTCGCCGCTGATTTTGCTCGCGGCCACTTCTTCAATCAGACCCGCAGCACCACCCACCACTTTCGACGGCGGGAAGGCCAGCTCGCTGATGCGTTTTTGCAGCTCCAGCACGTCGCTGTTGAGCTGATCGGCGTATTTCTCCATCCCTTTGGTGGAGCTATCGCCAAACAGGGCTTTTTCCAGGCGGTGGAAGCCGGTGAATTTCGGATCGGCGGCCTTCTGCTCGTAGTCATCTTCGCGGGCGTCAATGCTGCCATCGAGGTCAGAGAACAGCTCGGCAATCGGCTCGATGCGCTCGTAGTGCTGACGTGTAGGCGCATACAGGGATTTCGCTTTTTCGATATCGCCCGCTTTCACCGCGTCGGTAAAGGCTTTGGTGCCTGCCACCAGGTCAGCCGTCTCTTTGGTGACGTAGGCTTTATAGGCGGTAATGGCGTCGCCGAGGCTCAGCAGCGCAGTGCCTTTGGCCGCGTCCGCCGTCGCTGCGCCTTTGACGATCAGCTTACCTTTCGGGTTAGTCAGCAGGCCGCAGGTCATGTCATATTCCCCCGGCTGAAGATTAGCGGTCATTTTCTGACTGAAGCCAGGCGCGATATTTTCACGCTCTTCTACCACCATCACGCCTTTCAGGATCTCCCACTCCAGCGCCTTCTGGCTGTGGTTCTGAATAATAAACTGGGTTTTACCGCTGTTAACCGTGATGGTCATCGGCTCGCACTGTTTATCGTTGACGGTGACTTTTACCTGCGGAATATCTGCTGCCTTAGCGGCGAAGGCAGACGCGAACAGCGCTGCCACACCAACCTGTAACGCGCTACGACGGAATTGAATAGCCATGTCTCTTCCCTTTAAAGTATGTTGTAACTAAACAAAGCGCTTCACGGCGCAGTACGCGACGGCTGAGCGCTGGGGCGCGATGGCATGAAGAACAGCACCAGCGCCGGAATAAGATAGATAAAGTACATCGCCACCTCGCTGACGCTCGGCGTTTCCTGATAGCCGAAGATACCTTCAAGGAGCGTGCCGGTCAGTGAGTGGGTGGAGAGAACGTTACTAAGATCAAACGCCACGTCCTGGAAGTGGTTCCACAGGCCCGCTTCATGGAAGGCGCGGATCGCCCCTGCCGCCAGCCCCGCGGCCACCAGCAAAATAAACAGGCTGGTCCACTTGAAGAACGCGCCCAGGTTAAGACGAATGCCGCCCCAGTAGAGCAGGAAGCCAAGCACAACCGCCGTGGCCAGCCCAAGCATCGCGCCCAGCGGCGGCCAGATGCCCACGTCCTGCTGAAAAGCCGCGAGCAGGAAGAACACTGACTCCAGGCCTTCACGCGCCACGGCGAAAAAAACCATCATGATCAGCGCCCAGCCGTGTTGGTTGCCTTTTTGCAGGGCGTTATCCACCGCCTGCTCCAGCTGTACCTTCACGTTACGGGAGACCTTGCGCATCCAGAACACCATCCAGGTGAGGATCACCACCGCTATTACGGCAACAATGCCTTCAAAAAGCTCTTGCTCTTTCTGAGGAAATTCTCCGGTGGTTTCGTTGATAAGAATACCCAGCCCCAGGCAGAGCGCCGCGGCCAGGAAGACGCCAACCCACATCACGCCGATCCAGCGTCCACGCTGGGTGCGCTTCAGATAACTGGCGATAAGGCTAACAATCAGGGCCGCTTCAAGGCCTTCACGTAACATAATGAGAAAAGGAACAAACATGCAGACACCTTAAATGTTTATCGCGGTCAACTGATGCAAAGAAAGGTAAATTCTTGTGATAGTGATTATCATTACGGCTACAAGAAAAACAAGCGAAATATGTGGAGTTTTGATGACCAGATGTAAACGCATTGCGGAATAATAATTGCCTGAGTAACCGTTGCGTTTATAAGGTATAACGAAAATGCCCATTTACGGTTAACCGGGGCTGTGCTAAATGTCCGCCTCGAAAACCAACTGAAAATAAACCATGTTTAAAATTGTCCATTTCCTGCTGGCGCTGGTGATTATTCTTGCGCTTGCCTGGCTGGTGAGTTTCGACCGCCGAAAAATTCGCATTCGTTTCGTTTTACAGCTGATCGTGATTGAAATCGCGCTGGCATTCTTTTTTCTGCATGCAGAAAGCGGCCTGTTCATTATTAAACATGTCTCCGGTTTCTTTGAATCACTGCTTAAATTCGCTGCCGAAGGGACGAATTTTGTCTTTGGCGGGATGGGTGAAAAAGGGCTGGCGTTCATTTTCCTTGGCGTGCTCTGCCCCATTATTTTTATCTCGGCGCTGATTGGTATTCTGCAGCACTGGCGTATTCTGCCGATCTTTATTCGGGTTATCGGGACGCTGCTGTCAAAACTGAACGGCATGGGCAAGCTGGAATCCTTTAACGCGGTGAGCTCACTGATACTCGGTCAGTCTGAAAACTTCATTGCCTACAAGGGCGTGTTGGGCGATCTCTCCTCACGCCGCCTGTTTACGATGGCTGCAACGGCGATGTCGACGGTTTCGCTGTCGATTGTCGGTGCCTATATGACCATGCTCGACGCCAGATTTGTCGTCGCGGCACTGATCCTGAACATGTTCAGCACCTTTATTATCCTTTCGGTCATTAACCCGGCCCGCCCGGAAGCCGAACCCGATATCAAACTGGAAAAGCTGCATGAATCCCAGAGCTTCTTTGAAATGCTGGGCGAATATATTCTGGCCGGTTTTAAGGTGGCGATGATTATTCTGGCGATGCTGATTGGCTTTATCGCCCTTATTAGCGCCGTTAATGCCCTCTTCTCCAGCGTATTTGGCCTGAGCTTCCAGCAGATTCTGGGTTACGTGTTTTATCCGCTGGCGTGGCTTATTGGTATTCCGCTGAGCGATGCCTTAAGCGCGGGCAGTATTATGGCAACCAAACTGGTGGCGAATGAATTTGTGGCGATGATCGAGCTGCAAAAAATAGCCCACCAAATGTCACCGCGCGGACTGGGGATTTTGTCAGTGTTCCTGGTGTCGTTCGCTAACTTTGCCTCCATTGGTATTGTGGCGGGGGCAATAAAAGGCCTGAACGAGCAACAGGGTAATGTGGTGTCGCGGTTTGGTTTACGCCTGGTATACGGGGCAACGCTGGTGAGTTTGCTGTCGGCGAGCTTTGCGGGGTTGGTGTTGTAAGTTTTGTGCGGTTAATGCCCGGCGGCGCTTCGCTTGCACGGGCCTACGATACAACAACGGCGGGATTTCCCGCCGTTTTTTATTAAAACTGTAAGCACACCGGCTGGTCGACCCGCATCACCGACTCCTGTGCGAAGCGGGATTTATAAATACCGCGTAAAGCCTCGATGTTTTTCTCGCTCTGCGCGTCTTTGCCGTGGATCAGCATCAGCGCCTTGCTCGGCTCGCGCGCCACCTTGCCGTCGTTACCCAGCCACTGACCGCGGGCATCAAATACCGTTAAGCCATCGCGAAAGCGCGGCGTCACGTCCTGGTCGACAAACTGCTGCCATTCGTTGCCTGTGATTTGCGCCCCGGCAGGACGGTTTAAGCCGAAATAGAGCGTGGTTTGCTGCATCTGATTTTCTGCTTTGCAGGTTTCCACCGCCGCATGCTGCGCGGGTGCGTTACAGCCCGCCAGCATCACGCATGCTGCCACCATTAGCCCTGTTTTAATTCTCATTGATGAAGACTCACATAGGTGAAAGGACTATCCCCTCTCCCCACCGGGGAGAGGGTTAGGGTGAGAGGGAAATTACTCAGCCTGGAGCTTAGACGGCGGCGCTGAGTGGTAATGCGCATCCGCTTCCGCAAAGCGCTTCTGCATAGATGCAGACGGCGCTTTACCCAGCAGGCTAAACACCACAATACCGAGGCTGCCGAAGATGAAGCCCGGGATAATTTCGTACAGGCCCAGCCACGCGAACTGTTTCCAGACGATAACGGTAACCGCACCGATGATCATCCCCGCCAGCGCGCCGTTGCGGGTCATGCGTGACCACAGAACGGAGAACAGCACCACCGGACCAAATGCGGCGCCAAAGCCCGCCCACGCGTAGCTCACCAGCCCCAGCACGCGGTTTTCCGGGTTAGCCGCCAGCGCAATCGCCACCAGCGCCACCAGCAGCACCATAAAACGCCCTACCCACACCAGCTCTTTCTGGCTCGCGCCCTTACGCAGGAACGCTTTGTAGAGGTCTTCGGTGATGGCACTGGAGCACACCAGCAGCTGACAGCTCAGGGTGGACATGACTGCCGCCAGGATCGCGGAGAGCAGGATACCGGCAATCCACGGGTTGAACAGGATCTGCGCCAGCTCGATGAACACGCGCTCGGCGTTCTGGTTCACCGCGCCCGCCTGCGCCGGGTTGTTGTTGAAGTAGGCGATACCGAAGAAACCGACCGCGCACGCCCCCGCCAGACACAGGATCATCCACGTCATGCTGATGCGACGCGCGTGAACGATGGTGTGGTGAGAATCCGCCGCCATAAAGCGCGCCAGAATGTGCGGCTGACCGAAGTAGCCCAGGCCCCAGCCCATCAGGGAGACGATGGCCACGAAGTTCAGCCCTTTCAGCATATCGACGTTTTCGATGCTCTTCTGCTTGATCACTTCCAGCGATTCGCCAAAGCCGCCGACGGTAAAAATCACAATTATTGGGGTCAGGATCAGGGCGAAAATCATCAGACTCGCCTGCACGGTATCGGTCCAGCTTACCGCCAGGAATCCGCCCACGAAGGTATAGAGGATGGTCGCGGCCGCACCGGCCCACAGCGCCGTTTCATAGCTCATGCCGAAGGTGCTTTCGAACAGACGCGCGCCCGCCACAATGCCGGAGGCACAGTAGATGGTGAAGAACAGCAGGATCACCACCGCAGAGATAATACGCAATATGCGGCTGTTATCTTCAAAGCGTCCGGTGAAGTAATCCGGCAGCGTCAGGGCGTTGTTGTTGGCTTCGGTATGCACACGCAGACGGCCTGCTACCAGCTTCCAGTTGATCCATGCGCCAACGGTCAGGCCGATGGCGATCCAGCTTTCGGAGATACCGGAGATGAAAATCGCGCCCGGCAGCCCCATCAGCAGCCAGCCGCTCATGTCGGATGCGCCCGCTGAGAGTGCGGTGACCATCGGGCCCAAGCTGCGCCCGCCGAGGATGTAGTCGTCAAAGTTTTTAGTGGAACGCCATGCCAAAAACCCTATCAGGATCATGCCAAAAATATAAACGAGAAATGTCACCAGCATCGGTGTGCTAATAGCCATTCAAATTCTCCAAAATGTCGAGCGACAGCCGTCCGGGCTGCCTTGTTATGTCATCACCGGAACGTAGTGATGTGTGTATGTGTTTCCGTTGGGCGCGCTATCCTGCCGTATACGCATCCCACTGACAAACGATTTAACACTGCATTTACATGAATTTCATCCCTGGTTTTATACGTCTTTCCTATAGGTTGCACTCGCTCACGCTTTTATGGGTTGCACCTTTAAAAAGTGTTAAGCACCGCATAAAAACTGGGCTCAGAAACCGCCGCGCGTTCTTTTTCACAGCTAACTAATCGTTAACAATCCATTCATTTTCCAGCTTGCAGACCAGGTCACATTTAACACGGTTGCACAAAGTTGCAACATGGTGGATATTTCACGCTATCAACAGAACGCTATTACAGAACAACAGGAGTTTTGGCATGGGGATGACCACCATGGGGGTTAAGCTGGATGACGCTACCCGCGAACGGATTAAAACCGCTGCGACCCGTATCGACCGCACGCCGCACTGGTTAATCAAGCAGGCGATTTTTAACTATCTGGAAAGACTGGAGAGTGAAGAAGGTCTGCCGGAGCTGCCTGCCCTGCTGGCGGGCGCTGCGAACGAAGGCGAAGAGGCCGCGACGGCCGCTGATGAGAACCACCAGCCGTTCCTGGAATTTGCCGAGCAGATCCTGCCGCAGTCCGTCAGCCGCGCCGCCATTACCGGCGCCTATCGCCGTGCCGAAACCGACGCCGTGCCGATGCTGCTGGAGCAGGCGCGCCTGCCGGAAGCCGTTGCCGCTCAGGCGCACAGCCTGGCGTATCAGCTCGCCGACAAGCTGCGTAATCAGAAAACCGCCAGCGGACGCGCCGGTATGGTGCAGGGTCTGTTGCAGGAGTTCTCCCTCTCCTCGCAGGAAGGCGTGGCGCTGATGTGTCTGGCGGAAGCGCTGCTGCGTATCCCAGATAAAGCCACCCGCGATGCCCTGATCCGCGACAAAATCAGCAACGGCAACTGGCACTCCCACATTGGCCGCAGCCCGTCCCTGTTTGTGAACGCCGCCACCTGGGGCCTGCTGTTTACCGGCAAGCTGGTCTCCACCCATAACGAAGCCAACCTGTCGCGCTCCCTGAACCGTATTATCGGCAAGAGCGGCGAGCCGCTGATCCGCAAGGGTGTGGACATGGCGATGCGCCTGATGGGCGAGCAGTTCGTCACCGGGGAAACCATTGCCGAAGCGCTGGCGAACGCCCGCAAGCTGGAAGACAAAGGCTTCCGCTACTCCTACGACATGCTGGGCGAAGCGGCGCTGACCGCCGCCGACGCGCAGGCCTACATGGTCTCTTACCAGCAGGCGATCCACGCCATCGGTAAAGCGTCCAACGGTCGCGGTATTTATGAAGGGCCAGGCATCTCTATCAAGCTTTCCGCCCTGCACCCGCGCTACAGCCGCGCGCAGTACGACCGGGTGATGGAAGAACTCTACCCGCGCCTGAAGTCCCTGACCCTGCTGGCGCGCCAGTATGACATCGGCATCAACATCGACGCCGAAGAGGCGGATCGTCTGGAGATCTCCCTCGATCTGCTGGAAAAACTGTGCTTCGAGCCGGAGCTGGCGGGCTGGAACGGGATTGGTTTCGTTATCCAGGCCTACCAGAAACGCTGCCCGTTCGTCATTGACTACCTGATTGACCTGGCCAGCCGCAGCCGTCGCCGCCTGATGATCCGTCTGGTGAAGGGTGCCTACTGGGACAGCGAAATCAAACGCGCCCAGATGGAAGGACTGGAAGGCTATCCGGTCTATACCCGCAAGGTCTACACCGACGTCTCTTACCTCGCCTGCGCGAAAAAACTGCTCGGCGTGCCGAACCTGATTTATCCGCAGTTCGCCACCCACAACGCCCACACCCTGGCGGCGATCTACAGCCTGGCGGGTCAGAACTACTATCCGGGCCAGTACGAGTTCCAGTGTCTGCATGGCATGGGTGAACCGCTGTACGAGCAGGTGACCGGTAAAGTGGCCGACGGCAAGCTGAACCGTCCGTGCCGTATTTATGCCCCGGTAGGTACTCACGAAACCCTGCTGGCCTACCTGGTGCGTCGTCTGCTGGAGAACGGGGCGAACACCTCCTTCGTTAACCGCATCGCCGATACCACCCTGCCGCTGGACGAACTGGTGGCCGATCCGGTACAGGCCGTAGAGAAGATGGCGGCGCAGGAAGGCCAGATTGGTCTGCCGCATCCGAAGATTGCCCTGCCGCGCGAGCTGTATGGTGCAGGTCGCGTCAACTCGGCGGGTCTGGATCTCGCCAACGAACACCGTCTGGCGTCGCTCTCTTCTGCCCTGCTTAACAGCGCATTGCAGAAGTGGCAGGCCAAACCGATCCTTGAGCAGTCCGTTGAAGACGGTGAAATGCAGCCGGTGATCAACCCGGCAGAGCCGAAGGATATCGTCGGCTACGCGCGCGAAGCCACAGAAGCGGAAGTGGATCAGGCTTTGGAGAGCGCGGTGAACAACGCGCCAATCTGGTTTGCCACCCCGCCGCAGGAGCGTGCCGCCATTCTGGAACGCGCGGCGGTGCTGATGGAAGATCAGATGCAGCAGCTTATCGGCATTCTGGTGCGTGAAGCGGGTAAAACCTTCAGCAACGCCATCGCCGAAGTGCGTGAGGCGGTCGACTTCCTGCAGTACTACGCCGGTCAGGTGCGTGATGATTTCGACAACGAAACGCACCGTCCGCTCGGCCCGGTGGTCTGTATCAGCCCGTGGAACTTCCCGCTGGCAATCTTCACCGGCCAGATTGCCGCGGCCCTTGCCGCAGGCAACAGCGTGCTGGCAAAACCGGCAGAGCAGACTCCGCTGATTGCCGCTCAGGGCATTAACATTTTGCTGGAAGCGGGCGTACCGGCGGGCGTGGTGCAACTGTTGCCGGGGCGCGGTGAAACGGTGGGTGCCAAACTGACCTCCGATAACCGCGTGCGCGGCGTGATGTTTACCGGTTCGACCGAAGTAGCCTCCCTGCTGCAACGCAACATCGCCACCCGTCTGGATGCGCAGGGCCGTCCAACGCCGCTGATCGCTGAAACCGGCGGCATGAACGCCATGATCGTGGACTCCTCCGCGCTCACTGAGCAGGTCGTCGTTGACGTGCTGGCCTCTGCCTTCGACAGCGCGGGTCAACGCTGTTCCGCCCTGCGCGTGCTGTGCTTACAGGATGACGTGGCTGACCACACGCTGAAGATGCTGCGCGGTGCGATGGCGGAATGCCGCATGGGCAACCCGGGCCGTCTCACCACCGATATCGGGCCGGTGATCGACGCGGAAGCCAAAGCCAACATCGAAAACCACATTCAGACCATGCGTGCCAAAGGCCGTCCGGTGTTCCAGGCGGTGCGTGAGAACAGCGAAGATGCCCGCGAGTGGCAGACCGGCACCTTCGTGCCGCCAACGCTGATTGAGCTGGCAAGCTTCGACGAGCTGAAAAAAGAGGTCTTCGGCCCGGTACTGCACGTGGTGCGCTACAACCGTAACAACCTCAACGAGCTGATCGATCAGATCAACGCCTCGGGTTACGGCCTGACGCTCGGCGTGCATACCCGTATCGACGAAACCATTGCCCAGGTGACCGGCAATGCTAAAGTCGGCAACCTGTACGTCAACCGTAATATGGTCGGCGCAGTCGTGGGCGTGCAGCCGTTCGGCGGCGAAGGCCTCTCCGGCACCGGTCCGAAAGCGGGCGGTCCGCTCTATCTGTACCGTCTGCTGGCAAACCGTCCGGAGAACGCCCTGGGCGTGACCCTGGCGCGTCAGGACGCACACTATCCGGTGGATACGCAGGTGAAAACCGTGCTGACCCAGCCGCTGGAGGCGCTGATCGCCTGGGCGGAAAAACGTCCTGAACTGCGTGCCGTCGCCCGGCAGTACGGCGAACTGGCACAGGCGGGCACCCAGCGTCTGCTGCCGGGTCCAACCGGCGAGCGCAACACCTGGACGCTGATGCCGCGCGAGCGTGTGCTGTGCATGGCGGATGACGAGCATGATGCGCTGGTGCAGCTGGCAGCCGCTACAGCAACGGGCTGTGAGGTGCTGTGGCCGGAAGATGCGCTGCATCGCGATCTCGCCAAACAGCTGCCGAAAGCGGTCTCGGCCCGCATTCGCTTTGCGAAGGTCGATGCGCTGCTGACGCAGCCGTTTGATGCGGTGATCTACCATGGTGATTCCGACCAGCTGCGCGAACTGTGTGAGCAGGTTGCGGCCCGCAGCGGTGCCATCGTTTCCGTGCAGGGCTTTGCGCGCGGGGAAACCAACCTGCTGCTGGAGCGTCTGTACGTGGAGCGCTCGCTCAGCGTCAACACCGCGGCGGCAGGCGGTAACGCCAGCCTGATGACAATCGGTTAATCGTGTAAACTCTCCCCGGTGACGCTACGCTTACCGGGGCTATAAAACAGCCGCAGGCCGGATAAGCACAGCGCATCCGGCTTTTTTACATGGAGGGGATGATGAAAAGAGTATTTCTCGCAGGTGCAGCACTGCTGCTCAGCGCCAGTGCGCTTGCCGACGAGTGCGACAAAGCGACCACCCAGACAGAACTCAGTGCCTGTGCGGCAGAGCAGTACCAGGCTGCGGATAAAAAGCTCAACCAGACGTACCAGGCCGCCATCAAACGCGCGGCAGCCCCTCAGCGCGACCTGCTGAAAAAGGCGCAGCAGGCGTGGATCGCCCTGCGTGACGCAGACTGTAAATTGATGGGTTCAGGAACCGAAGGTGGCACTATTCAGCCGATGATTATCAACCAGTGCCTGACGGAGAAAACAGCGGAGCGCGAAGCCTTTCTGGCCTCGTTGATGCAGTGTGAAGAGGGCAATTTAAGCTGCCCTTTCCAACCGGCTGATTAACGCACGCGGATCCCTTCAATAATCATCCGCTGCACGTTTTCCAGGGTGCTCTGGAAAAACGCCTCGTCCTGGAGCGTTTTACCGGTTACCGCCTCGACCTGGGCCGCGAAGTCAGCGTAGTGCTGGGTTGAGGCCCAAATCATGAAAATCAGATGCTGCGGATCGACGGGCGCCAGTTTTCCGCTGGCGACCCATCCGGCAATAATGGCCGATTTTTCGTCCACCAGCTGCTTTAGATCTCCCGTCAGCTCCGCCTGCAACAGCGGCGCGCCCTGTAACATCTCCAGACAAAACAGCCTCGATGCCTGGGGATAATCACGCGATACCTCCAGCTTCAGGCGTATGTACTCCTCTATCGCAACCAGCGGGGCCAGCTCTTCGCGAAATGCTTTAAGCGGTGCGAGCCAGATATCCAGGATCTGCTGCATCACCGCCACATATAGCGCCTCTTTCGACGGGTAGTAGTAGAGCAGATTGGTCTTGGACACCCCGGCCTGCTCCGCCACCTGCTCAAGGCGTGTACCGTGAATACCAAACTGCGAAAATGTCTCCAGCGCGGCGCTGAGGATCGCCTGTTTCTTGGCGCTCACCGCCTGCGAACGTTTACCGGGTGTTTTCACTGCGCCTTGTGTCATTTTCGCTCTCCATTTTCTGTCCTGCGCTCAGCATAGCAAAACCCCCGTCTCGCCACGACCTTCTGCACCCTCAGCGCGCATGAGTGCCTGTTTTCTGTGCAATGATTTTGACCACTTAGTCCACATTTTCGCTGTTAAATTTAACAGCCACCAGTTAACACCCTAATAACAAAGTATTTTTCAAAACTGGCACTCCCTTTGCAAAAACGTCGTGACACCTGCGACGTAATGAAGAGAGGTTCGTGATGAAAATTGGCGTATTTGTACCGATCGGCAACAACGGCTGGCTTATCTCGACCACGGCCCCGCAATACATGCCGACCTTTGAGCTGAATAAAGCCATCGTGCAGAAAGCGGAGCATTACCACTTCGACTTTGCGCTCTCGATGATCAAGCTGCGCGGTTTCGGCGGTAAGACCGAATTCTGGGACCACAACCTGGAGTCCTTTACCCTGATGGCGGGCCTGGCGGCGGTAACCTCGCGCATCCAGATTTACGCCACCGCCGCCACCCTTACCCTTCCCCCGGCAATCGTGGCGCGGATGGCCTCCACCATCGACTCCATCTCCGGCGGGCGCTTTGGCGTTAACCTGGTCACCGGCTGGCAAAAGCCGGAGTACGAGCAGATGGGGATCTGGCCGGGGGACGATTACTTCTCCCGTCGCTACGACTACCTGACTGAATATGTGCAGGTGCTGCGCGATCTGTGGGGCACCGGCAAAAGCGATTTCAAAGGCGACTTCTTTACCATGAACGACTGCCGCGTCAGCCCGCAGCCGTCGGTGCCGATGAAGGTGATATGCGCCGGACAGAGCGACGCGGGAATGGAATTCTCGGCGAAATACGCCGACTTCAACTTCTGCTTCGGCAAAGGCGTTAACACCCCGGCCGCCTTCGCGCCCACCGCGGCACGCATGAAAGCGGCCGCCGACAAAATCGGGCGCGACGTGGGCTCCTACGTGCTGTTTATGGTGATTGCCGACGAAACCGACGACGCCGCGCGCGCCAAATGGGAACGATACAAGGACGGCGCCGACGAGGAAGCCCTGAGCTGGCTGACCGAGCAGAGCCAGAAGGATACCCGCTCCGGCGCGGACACCAACGTTCGCCAGATGGCCGACCCGACGTCTGCCGTCAATATCAACATGGGCACCCTGGTTGGCTCGTATGCCAGCGTCGCCAGAATGCTCGACGAAGTGGCTGCCGTGCCCGGCGCCGAAGGCGTGCTGCTGACCTTCGATGATTTTCTCACCGGCGTGGAAACCTTCGGCGAGCGTATTCAGCCGCTGATGCAGTGCCGTGCCCACATCCCTGCCGTGACGAAGGAGGTGGCGTAATGACGACCCTCAACGCTCGCCCGGAGGCCATCACCTTTGACGCGCAGCAGAGCGCGCTGATCGTGGTGGATATGCAAAACGCCTATGCCAGTAAAGGCGGGTATCTGGATCTGGCCGGGTTCGACGTCTCGGCCACGCAGCCGGTGATTGAGAATATCAAAACCGCCGTGAGCGCCGCGCGTGCTGCGGGCATGCTGATCGTCTGGTTCCAGAACGGCTGGGACGACCAGTACGTCGAAGCTGGCGGTCCCGGCTCACCCAACTTTCACAAATCCAACGCCCTGAAAACCATGCGCCAACGGCCTGAACTCCAGGGCACGCTGCTGGCGAAAGGCGGCTGGGATTATCAGCTGGTGGATGAGCTGGTACCGGAAGCTGGCGATATCGTACTGCCGAAACCGCGCTACAGCGGCTTTTTCAATACCCCGCTCGACAGCCTGCTGCGCAGCCGGGGCATTCGTCATCTGGTCTTTACGGGCATTGCCACCAACGTCTGCGTGGAGTCCACCCTGCGCGACGGCTTCTTCCTCGAGTATTTTGGCGTGGTGCTGGAAGACGCTACCCATCAGGCCGGGCCGGATTTTGCCCAGAAAGCCGCCCTGTTCAATATCGAAACCTTTTTTGGCTGGGTCAGTAACGTCAATGATTTCTGCGACGCGCTGGATCCCCCGCTCGCCCGCATCGCCTGAGGAGAACCGCTATGCCGAAATCCGTGATTATTCCGCCGGGCACCAGCACCCCGATAGCCCCGTTTGTCCCCGGTACCCTCGCCGACGGCGTGGTGTATGTCTCAGGCACGCTGCCGTTTGATAAAGACAACAACGTGGTGTTTATCGATGACCCAAAGGCGCAAACCCGCCACGTGCTGGAGACGATCAAAACCGTGATCGAAACGGCGGGTGGCACGATGGAGGACGTGACCTTCAACAGCATTTTTATCACCGACTGGAAAAACTACGCCGCGATTAACGAGATCTACGCGGAGTTTTTCCCCGGCGATAAACCGGCGCGATTTTGCATCCAGTGCGGGCTGGTAAAGCCTGAAGCGCTGGTTGAAATTGCCACCGTTGCGCACATCGCGAAGTGAGGCCGCCATGAAACTGTCCATTTCCCCGCCCCCCTTTGCGGGCGCGCCCGTGGTGGTGCTGATTGCCGGGCTCGGCGGCAGCGGCAGCTACTGGCTGCCTCAGCTCGCCATGCTGGGGCAGGAGTATCAGGTGGTGTGCTACGACCAGCGGGGCACGGGGAATAACCCGGATACCCTGCCGGAAGACTACACCCTCGCACACATGGCTGACGAGCTCGCACTGGCGTTAGCCGGGGCCGGGATCGCCCGTTACTGCGTGGTCGGCCACGCGCTGGGGGCGCTGGTCGGCCTGCGGCTGGCTATCGATAAGCCTGACGCCCTCACCGCGCTGGTTTGTGTCAACGGCTGGCTGACCCTCAATGCCCATACCCGACGCTGTTTTGACGTTCGCGAACGTCTGCTGCATGCGGGCGGGGCTCAGGCGTGGGTAGAGGCACAGCCGCTGTTTCTTTACCCGGCAGACTGGATGGCTGCCCGCGCTCCGCGGCTGGAGGCCGAGGAAGCGCTGGCGCTGGCCCATTTCCAGGGCAAAGCCAATCTGCTGCGCAGGCTGCATGCGCTGAAACAGGCCGATTTCAGCCGCCACGCTGCACGCGTTCGCTGCCCCGTGCAGATTATTTGTTCCACCGACGATCTGCTGGTGCCGTCCGTCTGCTCCGCGGAACTGCACGCCGCCCTCCCGCACGCCCGCAAAACGGTCATGCGCCAGGGCGGGCATGCCTGCAACGTGACCGCGCCGGACATCTTTAACACGCTGCTGCTGAACGGGCTTGCCAGCCTGCTGCACAGCCCTGAACCCGCTTTGTAAGGAGCCTGAATGAGCGAAGCCATCACGCCCGCCGCGCTGGAAACGCTGTTTACCGGCGCACGTACCCATAACGGCTGGCTGGATATACCGGTCAGTGACGAGACGCTGCGCGAGATTTATGACCTGATGAAATGGGGGCCGACGTCCGCCAACTGCTCCCCGGCGCGCATTGTCTTTGTGCGAAGCCCGGAAGGAAAAGAGAAGCTGCGCCCGGCGCTCTCCAGCGGCAACCTTGAGAAAACGCTCACCGCCCCGGTCACGGCAATTGTCGCCTGGGACAGCGAGTTTTATGAGCGCCTGCCTGTACTGTTCCCGCACGGTGATGCCAGAAGCTGGTTTACCTCCAGCCCCGCACTGGCGGAAGAGACCGCCTTTCGCAACAGTTCGATGCAGGCCGCGTACCTGATCTTCGCCTGCCGCGCGCTCGGGCTCGACACCGGGCCGATGTCCGGCTTTGACCGGGAAAAAGTGGACGCGGCCTTTTTCACGGGCACGCTGCTTAAAAGCAATCTGCTGATTAACATCGGTTATGGCGATATGAGCAAAGTCTATGGGCGCTTACCGCGTCTGACCTTCGAAGACGCCTGCGGGCTGGCGTAAGGAGCCATCATGACGACACCCGATCAACAAACCTTCCGTGATGCCATGGCCTGCGTCGGTGCGGCGGTCAATATCATCACCACCGACGGCCCTGCGGGAATGGCGGGCTTTACCGCCAGCGCGGTATGCAGCGTGACCGATTCCCCGCCCACTCTGCTGGTTTGCCTCAACCGTGGCGCGTCCGTCTGGCCGATTTTCAGCGAGAACCGCACCTTGTGCGTTAACACGCTGAGTGCCGGACAGGAGCCATTATCCAACCTGTTTGGCGGTAAAACGCCGATGGCGGAACGCTTTGCCGCTGCCCGCTGGCAGACAGGCGACACGGGCTGTCCACGTCTGGAAAATGCCCTGGCCTCGTTCGACTGCCGCATCAGCCAGGTGGTTAGCGTCGGCACCCACGACATTCTGTTTTGCGACATCGTATCCATCGTTCGCCACCCGGCACCGCAAGGGCTGGTGTGGTTCGACCGCGGCTATCACGCACTTATGCGACCCGCCTGTTAATCCGCATTCAGGAGACAGAACATGTTCGAACTTCCTCACTGGCAGTTGAAATCGACCTCCACAGAAGCAGGCGTGGTCGCGCCGGATGAAAGGCTCCCGCTCGGGCAGACAATGGTGATGGGCGTGCAGCATGCGGTCGCGATGTTTGGTGCGACGGTGCTAATGCCCATGCTGATGGGGCTGGATCCTAACCTCGCCATTTTGATGTCGGGTATGGGTACCCTGCTGTTCTTTTTTGTCACCGGCGGGCGCGTGCCCAGCTATCTGGGCTCCAGCGCCGCCTTTGTGGGAGTCGTTATTGCAGCGACCGGGTTTAACGGTCAGGGCATTAACCCCAACCTGAGCGTGGCCCTCGGCGGCATTATCGCCTGTGGGCTGGTCTACACCCTTACCGGTCTGGTGGTGATGAAAGTCGGCACGCGCTGGATCGAGCGGATGATGCCCCCCGTCGTCACCGGGGCGGTGGTGATGGCGATAGGCCTGAACCTCGCGCCGATTGCGGTGAAGAGCGTATCCGGCTCGCCGTTTGAAAGCTGGATGGCGGTGATTACGGTGCTGTGCATCGGCGTGGTGGCGGTCTTTACGCGTGGGATGATCCAGCGGCTGCTGATCCTGGTCGGGCTGATTGCGGCCTGTCTGATCTACGCGCTGCTGGCGAACGTGTTTGGTCTCGGCAAGCCGGTTGATTTCACACTGATTCACCAGGCCGCCTGGTTCGGGATGCCGCACATGACCTCGCCCACCTTTAACGCTCGGGCGATGATGCTCATCGCGCCTGTCGCGGTGATTCTGGTGGCTGAAAACCTGGGCCACCTGAAAGCCGTAGCGGGAATGACCGGGCGCAATATGGATCCGTATATGGGGCGGGCGTTTGTGGGAGACGGTCTGGCGACCATGCTCTCCGGCTCGGTCGGCGGCAGCGGCGTGACGACCTACGCGGAAAACATCGGCGTGATGGCAGTGACCAAAGTCTACTCGACGCTGGTCTTCGTGGCGGCGGCGGTGATGGCGATACTGCTCGGCTTTTCCCCAAAATTCGGCGCATTGATCCACACCATCCCGGCACCCGTGATTGGCGGCGCCTCGATTGTTGTATTTGGTCTGATTGCCGTCGCGGGGGCACGCATCTGGGTGCAGAATCATGTTGATCTGAGCCAGAACGGTAACCTGATCATGGTGGCGGTCACGCTGGTGCTGGGCGCAGGCGACTTCGCCCTGACGCTGGGCGGGTTTACGGTGGGCGGGATTGGTACGGCGACCTTCGGCGCGATCCTGCTCAACGCCCTGCTTAGCCGCCGCAAAGGGGATGAAGCGCAAGCGGAACCCATCACCCCCTGAACCTGAAATAGCCGGGTGACGCTACGCTTACCCGGCCTACATGCCAATTGTAGGCCCGTGCAAGCGAAGCGCCGCCGGGCAAAACGGACAGCGTGCGCGTTGTTAGCTATCTGACCCTTGTTCAGTGCCCAACCCGGCAATCGAATTACGTTGTTTTTTTAACTTTAACTCGCTCACCAGCACCCCGGCGACAATAAATGCCGCGCCCACCAGCGCCAGCAGCGGCAGACGCTCCCCGGCGAGTCGCCCGAAAATACCCGCCCACACCGGTTCACCGGTATAGATGACCGTCGCCCGTGTCGGAGATACGCTGCGCTGCGCCCAGTTCATGGTGACCTGAATAATAGCGCTAAAAATGCCCAGCCCCAGCGCCACGACGATAAGCCCGGTAGACATCGGCGGGACGGACTCCCCTGCCGGCACCATCGTCGCGAACGCCACCAGCGACGCGGTGGCAAGCTGCACGACCGTCACCCGCTTGACGTCCACTTTTCCTGCCCAGGCGCTAATCAAAATAATTTCAGCCGCAATGGCAACGGCCCCCACCAGCGTGATGATCTCTCCTGGCCCCAGCGCCAGCAGATTATTTTCCGGCCCGGCTAATAAAATGAGGCCGATGAACGCCAGCACGATTCCAATGCACGACATCAGGCCCGGTATTCTGCCCAGGCACAGCCACTGCAACAGCGGCACCAGCGGTACGTACATGGCGGTGATGAAGGCGGATTTACTGCTGGAGATAGACTGAAGCCCCCACGTTTGCAGGCTATAGCCCATGGCAATCGCCACGCCAATAGCGACACCCGCTTTAAGCTCTGTCAGGGTCAACCCGCGCAAGGTTTTCAGCGAAATAAGCGCCACGGCAACCGCCGCGGTTGCAAAACGCAGCCCTACAAAGAAAAACGGATCGCTCATCGTGACCGCGTACTGAACGGCAAGAAAGGTTCCGCCCCAGAACATGGTGATCAAAATCAGGATGGCTTCCTGAGGCTTAATGGAGAAAGTAAAACGGGAAACGGACATGGGACACCAGCACGAAGAATCAATCCTGTAGTGTGCGATGCCTTTGATTACAGTTCAATGTAGCAGACATAAAAAAACCGCCGGGAAACCCGGCGGCAGAGAGTTAACCCGGCGTACTACTTGTTGCTGCCGTGGCTATTTTTACCCCCTTTTTTGCCAGCCTCTGATGCGCGCTGAGGGTCGTTTTTAAAATTGCCCCCGCTAGACTGGCCACCTTTACGACCTGCTTCTGATGCTCTTTCACGGTCTTCAGCGAAATTACCTGAACCACCACGATGGTTTGCCATCTCTAACCTCCAGAGTGTGAAACATTAGACATCATATTGCATTCAGTAAAAGAGGATTCTTTCACCTCGCGGCTCAAGGACAGTGCCTTTATCTGTGCCGCGTGAAACTAAGCTTAGTGTAATGCGGCTATCCGGCAAGCGAGAGGTAATATTCTGCAACATGATCTCAGCCTTTCGTATGAAATATTGAGGAGGTCATCCATAAGCCATTCTTATATTTTGAAAAATCAGCGCTGCTAAAGTTGTTTCATTTTGCTACAAAGCACATAACGAAAAGATATTGTTATATATCAAATAAATGCCGTTCATTTTTGCAGTCTGGCCGTGATGTCATATCTTTAAAGTAACGCAGCGATCCGCTGTAAGAAAAACCAACGAGGAGTGATGCAAAATGGCAAAAGTTCTGGTGCTCTATTATTCCATGTATGGACACATTGAAACCATGGCTCACGCAGTTGCAGAAGGCGCAAACAGAGTAGACGGCGTTGAGGTTGTGGTTAAACGCGTACCGGAAACCATGCAGGCGGAAGCCTTCGCCAAAGCCGGGGGAAAAACACAAAACGCCCAGGTCGCCACCCCGCAGGAGCTCGCGGACTATGATGCCATTATCTTCGGCACCCCGACCCGCTTCGGCAATATGTCCGGCCAGATGCGCACCTTCCTCGACCAGACGGGCGGGCTCTGGGCCTCCGGCGCGTTATACGGCAAGCTGGCCAGCGTGTTCAGCTCTACCGGCACAGGCGGCGGCCAGGAGCAGACGATCACCTCAACCTGGACTACCCTTGCACATCATGGGATGGTGATTGTGCCGATTGGCTACGGCGCGCAGGAACTGTTCGATGTTTCCCAGGTTCGTGGCGGGACACCGTATGGCGCGACAACCATTGCCGGTGGGGATGGTTCACGTCAGCCAAGCAATGAAGAACTTTCGATCGCCCGCTATCAGGGTGAATACGTCGCGGGTCTTGCCAAAAAACTGAACGGCTAACCCAACAGGAGGACAAGTATGCCAACTCAAGAATCCAAAGCTCACCACGTGGGCGAATGGGCAAGTTTACGCAATACCTCTCCGGAGATTGCAGAAGCCATCTTTGAAGTCGCCAGGTATGACGAAAAGCTGGCTGAGCAGATTTGGGAAGAAGGCAACGATGAAGTGCTGGTTCGCGCTTTCGAAAAAACCGACAAAGACTCGCTGTTCTGGGGCGAGCAAACCATCGAACGTAAAAACGTCTGAATGTTCCCCCCGCCCGCGCGGGGGTTTTCTTCTATTTCGCCGCGTTGTTCATCACCACATTGAATTTATCGATCGGACAGAAGCCGTTGCCATCTACCGGACAGCCCTTCAGCTCCAGCGTCACGCGCTGCGCAGGAGATTGCAGCGACAGCACGCTGGCATTACGCAACTGCTCAGAACTCTGGTAGACATACTCAATTTTCATCAGCTCCTGGTTAGTGTTTTTGTCATGCCAGCGCTGGAAGACAATTTTACCGCCAATCGGGGTTCGTTCCTGCTGGTCGTGCAGCTGATACGGCCTGAAATCCAGCGCGGTCAGCAGCGAGGCAATGTTGGAGTCGTGCCCCACCAGCAGGGTAATTTTTGGCGCTTTGGCCTGTTCGGTCACCAGCGCTTTATCAATGTACTTCACCAACGGTTTAGCCACGTTCTGCGCCACGTCCGTCGAGGTAAACAGCGAGTCCTGGTAGCCGTTTTTCAGCTTCGACAGCACGCGCCACTGCTGATCGGTTTTGATTTCCCCCCATGCCACCTGGTCTGCCGGGAATCCTTCGTAATACTGTAGGGTGAACGCATCCACCAGCGAGTTACCCACTTTCAGCGGCCCGGAGACGCCCGGCTCTTTTTCATAATCGGCGCTGAACGTATCTTTCGCCTCCGTCAGGGAACAGACTTTTTTCTCCTTGCAGGACGGCGAGTCGCTATAGTTTGTCAGCTGCTCCAGCAGTTTGTAGCTTTCATCCAGCTGCATTTTCTGCCGTTCTGTCTCCATCGCTTTCAGCGCTTTCTCACGAAACTCAGGGGAATTATCGGTAATGACCGGATTGAAGGTGGGGTCCATGGTGCCCATTTTTTCCTGATGATGCACAGGCACATCGCACCCCGGGAACGCGCCGGTGATAAAGAACTGCGCGGTCGCCACGGTGCGCTGGAGGCTGTTGGCGTAGGCATAGACGGTATCCGCTTGCGGGCATTCACCCGTCTTCACCATCCCCTGCTCTGCCAGCCACTCGCGTATATAGTGACCCATATACACTTCCAGTACGCCCCCTTTGGTGGTGAGCTGTCCACCCGGGACGTCCCACTCCGGCCACTGCTTCGGCGTGGACTGCTCCAGCACGCTGCCGTTATTGGCGAGCGGCGCACGCAGGTTGTGGCGGCTCATGATGAGTACCTGTTCCAGCTGATAGCCGTCCGGTGTGTCCTGCGCCTGTGCGCCAAAGGTCACGGCAAGGGTACCTGCCACGGCAACTGCAAGTAGTGCTTTTCTCATCCCTAATTCCTCACACGTTTTTTTAATGTCGCTTTGAGTGTGACAGATTCGTGACAGGTTTTTCGGGAAGCATTTCTCAAACTGATGAATACGTGACTCGCTGATTCAGAGGCTGATGCCGGTGACGATGCCGACATACAGCGCCGCCCATGCGCAGGCTGAAAGCAGGCTGATGGCGTAAACCTTTATCGCGCTCAGCCTGAGCATGCCCGCCGCCAGCGGCACGATATAGCGCAGTACCGCCAGGAAACGCGAGGTGAACAACACCAGCAGGCCATTTTTATGCAGCTGGCGCTGTACCCGCAAAAACTTCCCGGCATGTTTTGCCGTGAAGCGTGACACTCGCCGGGTATGCCCCATCAGCTGGCCGATATGGTAATTCAGCACCGATCCTGCCGTAGCGCCCATCACCACCGCCAGCCACGTCAGCGCCGGATGCATACTCGACTGGCTGACGGCAATCCCCGCCAGCAGCATGACCGATGCGGGCGGGAGCACGGAAGAGATCAGTACCGTTGATTTACTCAGTGCCATAACAACGAGCAACGCGAAGAGATGCGTTGGATAATGCGCAAAATGATCCAGCAGCGTGTCCAGCCATGCCATTTTACTCTCCCCGGTAACATCAGAATTCCCCATTAGAAGTGAAAATAGTTAAATAAAACGTCAACATTCATTCAATAATATTCATTTAAACCATACTTAAACATTATTTAAATTCCTCAGCAGCCATTTTAAATAAGCGTATTATCCCTCACGTTTTACAACGATCTCGTTATGGCGAGGCTCCTGTACAAATACACGTTATCGCTCTGGTGGGTTCGAGAGAACCGGCACAGGGTAAAACAGGCACTGTCGAATCAAGGCTTTGCCAGTATAACTTCCCTTACGGGATACGGTGTACAGTGCTGAACCCAGGACGTGGGGATCTCCTTTCCGACATGCCCTGTCTTGCTCGCCCCTGAGAGATTTTATTATTCAAAGGGAAGTTACAATGTCTTACGCTATTCACAACCAAAATCTGGCTTTTAACGACAGCGCCATCGCGCAATATATGAATACCGATTTTATCGTTATTGATATTTCATTATGCGTGGCTCTGGCACGCGAGCAGTTCTTTGAAAAATTAAAAGATGATGATATTCCGTCACATATTTTTATCGAAGACAACGGTCGCCTCGCGGGTTTGATTTCCGTACGTAAATTATTGCAGGCCACGGATACCGTACAGCCCGTTAAAGGGCTGATGATATCGGATTTTATCCAGCTTAAACCGGAAGATGAGCGGGCGGATGTCGCCGGGTTGCTGGCGCACGCAGGTGCGGATGTCGTACCGGTGGTGACCCACGGCAAGCTGGTGGGCTGCCTTACCGAGCGTGAAATCGCCCATCTGCTGGAAGATGACGTTACTGAAGATGCCCAGCTTCAGGGGGCAACGCTGCCGCTGGAGAAGCCCTATCTGGAAACCAGCGCCTTTAGCCTGTGGAAGAAACGCTCCGTCTGGCTGCTGCTGCTGTTTGTCGCGGAAGCGTATACCAGCTCGGTGATCCAGCATTTTGAAGAGGCGCTGGAATCCGCCATTGCGCTGGCGTTCTTTATTCCGCTGCTGATTGGCACCGGCGGAAACAGCGGGACGCAGATTACCTCGACGCTGGTGCGCGCCATGGCGCTGGGTGAAGTCCACCTTCGCGACGTGGGTCGCGTGCTGCGCAAAGAGATGAGCACCTCGTTAATGATTGCCGCCACGCTAGGCCTGGCGGGCTGCGTTCGTGCCTGGATGATGGGCATTGGGATGGAAATCACGCTTATCGTCAGCCTGACGCTGGTCTGCATTACGCTGTGGAGCGCCATTGTCTCATCGGTGATCCCGATGGTATTGAAACGTTGCAAAATCGACCCGGCGGTCGTTTCCGCGCCGTTTATCGCCACGCTGATCGACGGTACCGGGCTCATTATCTACTTCAAAATCGCACAGTATACGCTTGGGCTGGAATAACGAAAAAACCCTGCGATATTGCTATCGCAGGGTTTTCGAATTTGGCGGAAGCGTAGAGATTCGAACTCTAGAACCCTTTCGGGTCGCCGGTTTTCAAGACCGGTGCCTTCAACCGCTCGGCCACGCTTCCAAAGTGAGGCGCACTATAAACATCTCTGAGCATGATGTAAAGCAGGAAATTGCATTACGTTGAGCTTCTTGCCTCATTCCCTTCCGCTCCGATCACTTCTTCGTCATCGGCTGGCTAAAATGTAAACATTTATTTTTACATCACATAAACTTATTAGAATGAAAGTTTGTGATCTAGACTCTTTTTCATACACCGCAGCTTATCCGTGCAACATTACCACCTCAATATGCCCTTGTAAGACCCTATTCACGCAGGTCACTGCGATAAGAGATTTTCCATGAAATTATTCGATACCGATAACTACAGACTTATTCTCTGGCGTAAATTTCTGCCGTGGCTGATCCAGAACGGTGCGCAAAAAAACAACCCGCATGACTATTTTCTGGTGTACTTAAAAGATGCCGACAATACGCGTTATATTCTGAAGAAGCACGAAAGCAGCAACGTTGTGCTCTGCCCGATGCATAAAAGCGAAGATGTCAGTATGAGCGTGGAAGATATCAGCGAAATGCAGGCTGAAATCATTCACTATAAGCGCAATGGGTTTCAGGCTTACAAAGGCATTATCCCGTTTGCCTTTGACCATTATACGAAAATCATCACCTTAAAAACGGCCCTTGCTCGTCTGAAAGGGCGCTGTATTTCTGGCCTGAAATCTGATTCAGAAACCATCAGCCGGGACCGTTACAACTTGCTCAGGCTGCTGGTGACCGACTACGTCAACCAGCGCCCTTCGCGCGTTTCGTCTGGTTTCACCCAGCGGGAAGTGATCGCCATGCTTTACGGCACACTTTGGTATAAACATATCAAAAATGAGTCGTTTAGCAGAAAAATCGCGCTCTTACTTGAGTCGCTCGTTATCACGGGCGATCTCAGCGAAGAGGGTAAGGTGTACTACGTGCAGGGCCAGGCTATTACCACCATGGTCGAGTATGAAAAAGAGGACCAGCGGGTAACGCATCAGCAAAAAATGCAGAAAAAAATTACGCGTTTTATGTTTGCGATAACGCTATCTACGCTGCTGATTATTCTGGTTCTGCTGTCGATGGCCGGGGTCGTCGACCTCGCCGCTGTATGGCAGAAAATACTACAGATTAAGCCTCTTAGATTTTTAATGAATTTTATCTAAAACCCTGCCCATTAATTATGAATTTTATTTTTATCAGCGATAACTATTACCTTTGCCACGGTGTCTCAAGCTCACTGACATCTACCCATTTGATTCGCGATGAGGAGGATATTCACCATCTTTATGAGGTCGATCCCGAGCTGGATTTTATCATTGCGATTGAACAGGATAAGTTACGCAATAAAACCATTCAGCAGGTCAAAAAAGTCAAGCGTGATTACATAGTCCTGATGCATGAGATAGAAGCCAACAGCGCGGTGAGAATTGATAATATTATCTATTCGTCGATGCATTTTACTGCTCACCCTTTTCAGCAGCTGATGCGTTTTTATCGGGCGCTCAGGACACACTCCTTTACCCGACGCGAATATGACGTGCTAAAGCTTTTCCATATGGAAAATCATGAAATCGCGAAAAAGCTGCAACTGTCACAAAAAACGACCAGCACCTACCGCGTGAGGATCCTCGAGAAATTGAATATGCGTTCAAAAAACATTCTGGCGATGACCCGTATAAAATCGGCGATTGTCGATCAGAAACTGTGATCTTTTGGCTTACCTTGGGAAAACCGGGGCCTCAGGTTTCGCCCTGAGGGGGTTTGGCGGGCGCGGTATACCAGTTCTCTTTGGCAACCATTACGCTGCCCTCTGGCTGCATAACAAAATTCGGAGACATGATCTGCACGTTAAATTCGTTAAACACATCCTGTATCTGGCTATGCAGCTCATTGCGGGCAACCGCGAGGGACTGGTCGGGCAGCAGACGAACCTGCAACTCGTAGGCAATATACCAGTCCATTAACCCTAACTGGCGCACCAGCGGCGGCTCAGAAAGATCAATCCCTTTTGCCCGTTTCGCGGCCAGCTCCAGCATGGCATGCACCTGACGCCATGGGGTGTCATAACCGATAGTGACGCTGACCGTCAGATTGAGGCTGCCATCGGGCTGTAGCGCGCTAAGGTTGGTGATCTTACCGCTCACCACCACCGCATTGGGCACGGTAACGACGTAATTTTCCCGGGTAATAATTTTGGTCGCCAGCATGCCTATTTCACTGACCTTACCTTCGTTATCCGCCACCCGAATGACATCGCCTTTACGCAGTGCGCGGGAGTAAATCAGGACCAGACCGCTCATGGCATGGTTCATCACCCCTGCCGAACCCAGCGTTAACATCAGGCCGAAGAAGACGCTAATACCTTTAAACGCCAGTGAGTTTGCGCCGGGGAGAAACGGCCAGGCAGCGGAGAGAGCAAATAGCCAGACGGCGACGGAAATGAGCTTACGGGTAGCCCCCACGGTTTCCGGATGTACGCCGGGAAGTTGCAGACGACCAGCCTCCACCTGATTCAGCACCATCCTCAGAAGCTTCAGAATAAAAGCGGTAATGAGGAAAATGATCAGAACAATAGTCAGCCCCGGCAAAGCCGAGACAATCGCCAGGGCAATTTGCTGCACCACGCGAAGCGACCAGTCTCCCAGCGACGTGCCCCACACCCGCGTCCACGGAAACAGACTGAATGCCCAGCTCAGCCAGACGTAAAAGCCGATTAAACCCAGCAGGAACATCAGCAAGGCGTAAAGCCGAATCTCAATGGCGCCAATGTACCGCCGCCAGCTTTGCGGCACCCGGCTGCGATTCTCCACAATACGCAGACGGTAGACGCGTCGAAACCAGCGCCAGGATCGCCAGGCGCCATAGCAGAGCAGCAAAAGCGCCAGCAGGCCAGCGGCAGCTTTTACCGTCGACAGCGCCAGCCAGCCGGTATCGTATTGATCGCGCAGCGCCATTCTCTGCGCTTCCATGCGCGCCAGCACGCGCTGCGCGGCCTGATCGAGGGTGAGATCGTCCCCTTCGTCCAAATCCCCTTCCGTCAGCAGCATCACGGGCTTACCGTTCATCACGATCAGCCGCCCCTGCTGGTTATAGCGGGTCACGGGGACGATAGTGAGCGGCTCACGCACGTCCGCCTCGGTAAAATTGCGCAGGGTGTTGCGGATGCGTAAAACGCGCTCCTCCGGCGTGGTCAGGCCAAATTTCGCCTGAAGCATGACGATCGGCTGATGAAAAATATAGACCGTCCGGGCGCGCTCCTGCTCAGAAGGTGCCTGGCGGGGCTCAGCGGCATACGATGAGAAGGCGCTCAGGGAGGCAAAACAGAACGCAAACGCGAGCAGGATCTTTTTCATCCTCACTACCCCAGATCAGAAATCTTGTTGTTTTTCAGGCAACCCGCGAATGCCAGGTGGGTATGTTGAGAATAGTCCAGCCTTTCGTTTCTGCAACAAGCGACGGTGAGCGTGTTGCTCTCAATCACAATATATGTATTATGTTATAACATAACAATTTGGGATTATGTTCTATGTTACTTAAAAAAGGGTTATTTCTGGCTTTATTGCTCTCCACGGCGCCTGCCGCTTTCTCAGCAACCTCCTGGCCCCTCACGATTGAAAATTGCGGCGTAAAGCAGACCTTTGCGCAGGCTCCTCAGCGCGTCGTGACCGTGGGACAGCATGAAACAGAATTACTGCTCGCACTGGGGCTGGAGAAAAAGATCGCCGCAACGTCGGTCTGGTTCGGCAAGCTCCCGGATCCGCTGGCAGATGCCGGGAAAAATATCCCCCGGCTTGCAGATAATTCCCCCTCATTTGAAGCCGTGGTGGGACAGAAACCTGAGCTCGTTCTCGCGCAGTATCACTGGCACATTGGTCCGCAGGGAGAAGTGGGAACCCGTGAGCAGTTTGCCTCGCTGGGGATTAATACGTGGATCTCTCCTGCCGACTGCACGGATAAAGCGGTGACGGAAACGTCAAACGCAGACGGAGCACGCAGCGCGCCGTTTTCGCTGGCCGAAATCACACGGGAAGTGACAGATCTGGCGACGATATTTGATGTTTCCGCGCGAGGTGAGCAGCTTAATCATACGCTGACGGAACGTATCAAAAAGGCCCAGGCGCGCGTCTCAGCGAAACCGCTTCGCGTCGTATTCTGGTTCTCAAGTAGCCGTCTGAATGGCGATCCCTGGGTGGCGGGGAATTACGGCGCGCCTGGCTGGATCAGCCGCACGCTGGGGTTGAAGAACATTATTGACTCTCATGACGAATGGCCGGCTGTAACCTGGGAACATATTGCCCAGTCGCAGCCGGACGTGATTGTTATCGCCGGGATGTCCCGCAGGCTCTACCCTGCCGATGACGTTGAAGTAAAAAAAGCATTCTTGCGTAATGACCCGGTGACGAAGAACATGCCTGCGGTCAGGAACAACCACATTATTGTGGTGCCGGCAATGTCGTTAAACCCTTCATTACGTATCGTCGATGCGGTTGAGCTTATCAGCGATCGGCTGGCTTCTTTCCAGGATGAACAATGAGTCATTTCGCTTTTGACCGCCGCCAGCAAGGTTTACTGGCAGCAGGCGTCATGGCGCTGCCGCTAATGCTGGTTTTTGCCGCCAGTATCGGTGATATGCCGGTGTCGTATGCCAGTACCGGGAAAGCGATCCTCAACGGACTGGGTTTGACCTCTTATGCGTTGCCACAAACGGAGGAGGGTATCGTCTGGCAATATCGCATGAGCCGGGCAGTGATGGCCGCGTGCAGCGGCGGTGGCCTGGCGCTGTGCGGGCTGGTGTTACAGTCGATCCTGCGTAACCCTCTGGCTGAGCCTTATCTGTTGGGGATTTCCGCGGGCGCCTCGCTGGGGGCCGTCTGCGTGATGCTTCTCGGCATGGGGGGAAGCGTGATTGGCGTGAGCAGCGGTGCGTTTGTCGGCTCCTGCGCCGCCTTTGCGCTCATCATGGTGATTACAAACGGGATGAGTGAAAGCCCGTCGCGCATTTTGCTGGCCGGTATTGCGGGCACCCAGCTCTTCAACGCCATGACCGCGTACGTCGTCAGCACGTCCGCCAATGCCGAGCAGTCCCGTAGCGTCATGTTCTGGCTGATGGGGAGTCTGAGCGGCGTGCGCTGGCCTGACGCGCTGCTGGCGCTGGCCGTTACGCTTGCGGGTTTACTGGTGGTATTGCTCTTTTCCCGGGCGCTGGACACCTTCACCTTCGGGGATGAGGTCTCCACCACGCTGGGGATCCCGGTTACCGCCGTGCGTATTGTCTTATTGCTGACCTGTGCCGTTGTCACCGCCACGTTGGTGAGCGCCACAGGCGCAGTGGGGTTTGTCGGGCTGGTCATTCCCCATGTGACGCGCATGCTATGCGGGCCGGGCCATCGCCGCTCGATCCCGCTGACGTTTCTCATCGGCGCCCACTTTATGATCCTTGCCGATATCGTCTCACGCACGCTGATCGTGCACCAGGTTCTGCCCATCGGGGTGGTGACTGCGCTGGTGGGCGCCCCCGTCTTTGTGGCGTTGCTTTATCAAAACCGAAAGGAGCATCCATGAATATAACAGTGGCCGGGTTAACCGTAACCCGACAGGCGCAGACGGTGCTTAAGGATATCGATCTCGACCTGCCATCCGGGCAGATTGTCGGCCTGTTAGGGCCAAACGGCTCAGGCAAGTCGACGCTGCTGCGCTGCCTCGCCGGGCTGTTTCCACGACACAGCGAACGTGTTGCGCTTAATGGCACAACGCTTGGCTTGATGCCGCTGAAAATACGGGCGCAGCACATGGCGTTTGTCCCGCAACATGCTGAGGTCGACGGGGAACTGACCGTTGAGGATATGGTCAGGCTGGGGCGTACGCCCTACCGGAAAACATTCCAGAGAACCACGCGCGACGATGAGGCTGCGGTTGAACAGGCGATTGGCCTGATGCAGTTATGCAGCTTACGCCAGCGGCGATGGCACTCTTTGTCTGGCGGAGAGCGCCAGCGAAGCCAGATAGCCCGCGCGCTGGCCCAGCAGCCGCAGGTGCTGTTGCTCGATGAACCGACAAACCACCTGGACATTCAGCACCAGCTGGACCTGATGCGGCTCGTTTCACAGCTGCCGCTTACGGTGGTGGTTGCACTGCACGATCTCAATCTTGCGGCCAATTATTGCCAGCGTCTGATCCTCCTGAAGGCCGGGCAGATCGCAGCCACGGGTGCGCCCGAAGCGGTGCTGACGCCCTCGAACATCGCGGATACATGGTGCGTAAAAGCTCAGGTCTGTAAGGCCGACGCCGGGATCACGATAAGCTATAACATGGGTAACATGGCGGAGAGCCAGAACAAAAGCAAAAACCCCTGCGATATTGCTATCGCAGGGGTTTCGAATTTGGCGGAAGCGTAGAGATTCGAACTCTAGAACCCTTTCGGGTCGCCGGTTTTCAAGACCGGTGCCTTCAACCGCTCGGCCACGCTTCCTAAGTGAGGCGAACTATAAACACCTCACCGCGCGCTGTAAAGGGTGCGCGCATTCGTTCGCTTTAAAAATAGCCAAAATGCGTTTAATCGGTTGAATAGACAACAGATTGGCCGTTTTACCAGCATAATATCCACCGCAGATCGTTAGTGCTTTTTGATGTACATATCTTTGGTGTAGTAGTAGCCAAGCTTATCCGGCGTGAAGCCCCCTACCCACGGTTTCACCAGGTGCGTGCGCACGTAGTGATAGACAGGGATCGCCGGCACATCGCGCCCCAGCAGATCTTCTGCCTGCTGGTAGAACTTACCGCGCTCCTCCGCCGTTTTCGCCTTCGCCGCATTCACCAGAGCCAGATCGTATTCCGGATTGCTGTACTGAGTGGTGTTTTGGCTGTCACCGGTACGGAAGTTATTCAGGAAGGTTGCGGCGTCATCGTAATCAGCAATCCAGGCGTAGCGCACCGCGTCAAAGTTATGGGTGTGCATGGTATCAAGCATGGTTTTCCACTCCTGGTTTTGCAGCTTCGCCTCTACGCCGAGGTTCTTCTTCCACATCGAGCTGGCGGCAATCGCAATACGCTGGTGCGATTCCGAGGTGTTATAGAGGAGATTAAAGCTGAGCGGATGGCTGTCATTAAATCCGGCTTCGGCCAGCAGTTTTTTCGCCTCGGCAATGCGTTTATCCATCGGCCAGCTGGCGTAATCAGGGTTCTGTAACTTGACGCCGCCAATATCCGGCTGGCTGATGAGCCATGCCGGGCGTTGCCCCTGCCCTAAAACTTTCCCGGCGATAATATCTTTATCCAGCGCCAGATTCAGCGCCTTACGCACGCGGGCGTCGCTGAACGGCGGCCGGGTGGTGTTGAATTCGTAATAATAGGTGGCAAGCTGCGGCGATACGTCCAGCTCGTTCCCCAGCGTTTTCTTCAGCTGAGCAAACTGGTTGATCGGCACCGTGTAGGCGATGTCGATTTCGCCCGCTTTGTAGCGGTTGACGTCAGCGGCTTCGGAGGAAATGGGCAGATAGGTCACCTTGTTGATGACGGTATGTTCGTTATCCCAGTATTTCGGGTTTCGCACCGCCACAATGCGTTCGTTCACCACCCACTGTGACAGTTTATAGGCCCCGCTGCTGACGAAGTGCTCCGGTTTGGTCCACTTATCACCGAAACGACCTACCAGGACTTTATCTATCGGCACCAGAGACGGGTGAGCCAGCATCGCCAGGAAAGCAGCATTTGGCTGGGTGAGCGTCACTTCCAGCGTGGTGTCATTGATGGCTTTCACGCCCAGCGACTCGGGTGCTTTTTTGCCTTCTGCGATATCAGTGCCGTTGACGATACGCATACTGCCGGGATAGCTGGCATACGGAGAGACGGTTTTCGGGTCGACCAGTCGCTGCCAGCTCCAGACAATATCTTCCGCGGTGACGGGAGTGCCATCGCTCCAGGTTATGCCCGGGCGCAGATGGAAAGTCCAGACGGTGTTATCTTTATTTTCCCATTTCTCCGCCAGGCGCGGCTGGATTTCACCTGCCGGAGAGACGCTGACCAGCCCGTCGAATAAATCACTGATAATATTGAATTCGACATCGCTTTCGACTTTATGCGGGTCGAGCGAGGCGGGTTCACTGCCGTTGTTCCTGACCAGTTCCTGCTTATCTGCCAGCTGGGTTCCTGCTGGCACGTTAGCCGCCCAGGTTGCCGTGCTGGCGCACAGGACCCCTGCGGTTAACAAAGAGAGCGTAAAGTGCATGCGTGTTTGTGGTTTCATTTCCTTCGCCTTATTGTCTGTTTTTATGACGATCCGGAAATAACTCTTAGCGGCCTTAGGGAAATAACGCAATATTTTTCAGTGACCTATAAGAGGTTGATCTGAATACGCCTTGCATACCGCACTTCATTCTGAGTACAAAGGCTTTACCAGAATAAAAAACCAGCATAATCCCTAAGGGGCTGAGTAAAGATGGGTAAAACCACTTTGCGTCTGCCGCGCCGTTTCCTATTCTTTGCGCTAATTACATCTGTCATAAGAGAGTGACTCATGGATCGTATAATTACTTCTTCACGCGACCGCACATCGCTACTCAGCACCCATAAGGTGCTGCGCAATACCTATTTCATGCTCAGCCTTACGCTGGCGTTTTCGGCTATCACCGCGACGGCCAGCACCGTACTGATGCTGCCTTCTCCGGGCCTGATCCTGACGCTGGTGGGTATGTATGGTCTGATGTTCCTGACCTATAAAACCGCGGATAAACCGGTGGGTATTCTCTCCGCTTTCGCCTTCACCGGCTTCCTGGGCTACATTTTGGGGCCAATCCTGAACGCCTATCTGTCTGCCGGAATGGGCGACGTGATTGGTATGGCGCTGGGCGGTACCGCGCTGGTGTTCTTCTGCTGCTCGGCCTACGTGCTGACCACCCGTAAGGACATGTCCTTCCTCGGCGGTATGCTGATGGCGGGTATCGTGATTGTGCTGGTCGGTATGCTGGCGAACATCTTCCTGCAATTGCCTGCTCTGCATCTGGCAATCAGCGCGGTGTTTATCCTGATTTCATCCGGCGCAATCCTGTATGAAACCAGCAACATCATTCACGGCGGTGAGACGAACTATATCCGCGCCACCGTGAGCCTGTATGTGTCGCTGTACAATATTTTTGTCAGCCTGCTGAGTATCCTGGGCTTCGCCAGCCGCGATTAACTCACCGTGCTGTGAACAAAGCCCCGCTTATGCGGGGCTTTGTTTTTTTGGTAGACTGAGGCGGTTTTTGACTAACGCGTGAATGAATATGTTGAGTTTTGAAGGCAAAGAGATCGAAACCGATAACGACGGTTATCTGAAAGAGAGCAGCCAGTGGAGCGAAGCGCTGGCGGAGAAAATTGCGGAAAACGAAGGAATTACCCTCTCCCCGGAACACTGGGAAGTGGTGCGCTTTGTGCGCGAATTCTACCTCGAATTCAACACCTCTCCGGCTATCCGCATGCTGGTCAAAGCCATGGCGAATAAATTTGGCGAAGAGAAAGGCAACAGCCGTTATCTGTATCGCCTGTTTCCGAAAGGCCCGGCTAAACAGGCGACAAAAATTGCCGGCCTGCCAAAGCCGGTAAAATGCATTTAATAGCGAATACTGAAGTCAGCGTATTCCCGGCCGGGTTGATGCGGTTCCGTTAGCACCTTATCAACCCGCGCGCTGCGCGGTCCGCCCGCTTTCAGCCACGCCACCAGCTTCTCTACCCGATCCGCCTCACCGCAGGCCACAACCTCCACGCTGCCATCATCCATGTTACGCGCATACCCCGTCAGTCCGAGCTGAAGGGCTTCGCGCTGGGTGCTGTAGCGGAATCCGACGCCCTGTACAAGGCCATGGACCCAGGCAATGGTGCATACATTTGACATCATCCTTCTCCTTATCCGACTGGCGCGTTGCATTTCCTCGCTGAAGTCGGGAAAATGGCGGCCATTTCATTGGAATCGACAGAATAGCAAATTATGAGTGTACGTTTAGTGTTAGCCAAAGGGCGCGAGAAGTCATTACTGCGCCGCCATCCCTGGGTCTTTTCCGGCGCGGTTGCCCGCATGGAAGGTAAAGCCAGCCTCGGTGAAACCATCGATATTGTTGACCATCAGGGGAAATGGTTAGCACGCGGCGCATACTCGCCTGCATCTCAGATCCGCGCGCGCGTCTGGACGTTCGATAAAGAAGAAGCCATCGATATCGACTTCTTTGTCCGTCGTCTGCAACAGGCGCAGCAGTGGCGCGAGTGGCTGGCAAAGCGTGACGGGCTGGACAGCTATCGTCTGATTGCCGGTGAATCCGACGGGCTGCCGGGCGTGACCATTGACCGCTTCGGCAATTTCCTGGTGTTGCAGCTGCTGAGCGCCGGGGCGGAATACCAGCGTGCTGCGCTAATTAGCGCCCTGCAAACCCTGTTCCCGGAATGTGCCATTTACGACCGCAGCGACGTGGCGGTACGTAAAAAAGAGGGCATGGAGCTGACCCAGGGCCCGGTCACCGGCGAACTGCCGCCTGCCCTGCTGCCTATCGAGGAGCACGGCATGAAGTTGCTGGTGGATATCCAGGGCGGCCATAAGACCGGTTATTACCTCGACCAGCGTGACAGCCGTCTGGCAACGCGCCAGTACGTTGCCGATAAGCGCGTGCTGAACTGCTTCTCCTATACCGGCGGCTTTGCGGTCTCTGCCCTGATGGGCGGCTGTGCCCAGGTTGTGAGCGTCGACACCTCACAGGAAGCGCTGGATGTGGCGAAACAGAACGTTGAGCTGAACAAGCTGGATCTGAGCAAAGCGGAGTTTGTGCGCGACGACGTGTTCAAACTGCTGCGTAAATACCGCGACCAGGGCGAGAAATTTGACGTTATCGTGATGGACCCGCCGAAGTTTGTAGAAAATAAAAGCCAGCTGATGGGCGCCTGCCGTGGCTATAAAGACATCAACATGCTGGCGATCCAGCTGCTGAACCCGGGCGGCGTGCTGCTGACGTTCTCCTGTTCAGGCCTGATGACGACAGATTTATTCCAAAAAATCATCGCCGATGCCGCAATAGATGCGGGTCGTGATGTACAATTTATAGAGCAGTTCCGTCAGGCCGCCGATCACCCGGTGATCGCTACCTACCCGGAAGGGCTGTATCTGAAAGGGTTTGCCTGTCGCGTCATGTAACTTGAAAAGAGAAATATTGCCCGCACATAGTGTGTATGTAATGTTTCCCGGGAGGTGACTATGATTGCCAGCAAATTCGGTATCGGCCAGCAGGTCCGCCACACCTTGCTTGGATATTTGGGTGTGGTCGTGGATATCGACCCGGAGTATTCCCTTGATGAACCGTCAGCAGACGATCTGGCCGTTGACGCAGAGCTTCGCGCCGCGCCCTGGTATCATGTGGTTATGGAGGGCGACGATGGTCAGCCTGTCCATACCTATCTTGCCGAAGCGCAGCTGAGTGGTGAACTACAGGATGAGCATCCGGAACAACCCACTATGGACGAGCTTGCTCAGACCATCCGCAAACAGTTACAGGCGCCCAGACTGCGTAACTAAAGGTGTAAAAAAGCCCGTCAAGCGGGCTTTTTTTATTTTGCCAGCCCCAGACGGGGGATGTCGATTGCCGGACAGCGATCCATCACCACCTTCAGCCCGGCATCGCGTGCCAGCACGGCCGCCTGCTCATTAATCACGCCCAGCTGCATCCACAGCGTTTTCGCGCCGATGGCAATCGCCTCCTGCGCCACGCCCCAGGCCGCCTCTGAATTACGGAAAACGTCCACCATATCCACCTTTTCCGGCACGTCCGCGAGCGTCGCATAGCCCTGCTGACCCAGCAGCGTTTTCCCCGCCACCTTCGGCGAGACCGGGATCACGTGATATCCCTGGTCCAGAAGGTATTTCATGACCCGATAGCTTGGGCGATCCGGTTTATCGCTCGCGCCGACCAGCGCGATAGTGCGCGTGGACGTCAGAATCTCGACAATGTCGTTCTCTTTCATGCTGTTCCTCCTGGTTTTTTTCAAAGTGTACGTCAAAGCAGACATCTCAACCACGCATCCCATACAGAAGTATGAGGGCAAAACGGCAAAATATGTCTATATGTTAGTAAACGTGTTTATCGAAAAATTTTGATACATTCTTACCAGGTAGTTTGTCTACAGGAGTCTGCTATGAAAACCGGCATTGCCTGGGCTGTGGTTGCGTTAATCATGCCGGTTTGTGTTTTCGCAACCACCCTCAGACTCTCAACCGACATTGACCTGCTGGTGCTGGACGGGAAAAAAGTCTCCAGCTCCCTGCTGCGGGGCGCAGACAGCATCGAGCTGGATAATGGCCCGCATCAGGTGGTTTTTCGGGTTGAAAAGACGATTCGCCTCGCCGACAACGAACAGCAGGTGTACATTTCGCCTCCGCTGGTGGTCAGCTTTAATACCCAACGCATCAGCCAGGTCAATTTTCGTCTCCCGCACCTTGAGACAGAAAAAGAGTCACTGGCATTTGATGCCTCACCGCGCATTGAGCTGGTGGACGGGGATTCTATGCCCATCCCGGTAAAGCTGGATATCCTGGCGCTGACAAAAAGGCCAAAAGGAACAGATTACGAAGCAGACACGGAGATCTATAACAGAGCCAGCAGGCGCGCCTCCCTGCCCCAGTTCGCCACCATGATGGCGGATGACAGTACCCTGCTTTCGGGCGTATCGGAGCTGGATGTACTCCCTCCTCAGTCGCAGACCCTTACTGAGCAACGCCTCAAATTCTGGTTCCAGAATGCCGATCCGGACACGCGCGCCCGTTTTCTGCAATGGGCGAAACGACAACCTTCGTCGTAAGCCACATTTTTTCGTCCTTTCTCTTGCAGCATCAGTCAGTTCCCGTCATCGTGTAGCGAGGTAACCTCACGGATAAGATTATGGAACTGACAACACGCACACTTCCGGCGCGCAAGCACATTGCTCTGGTTGCGCACGATCACTGTAAACAAATGCTGCTTAACTGGGTTCGTCGCCATCAGCCTCTTTTACAGCATCATGCCCTTTCTGCCACGGGAACAACCGGCAACCTGATCCACCGCGAAACTGGTCTGGAAGTGAATGCCATGCTGAGCGGCCCGATGGGGGGTGACCAGCAGGTCGGCGCTCAGATTTCGGAAGGTAAAATTGACGTTCTGATATTCTTCTGGGATCCGCTGAACGCGGTTCCGCATGATCCGGACGTTAAAGCGCTGCTGCGTCTGGCGACGGTATGGAACATTCCGGTAGCCACCAATCTTTCAACGGCAGATTTCATCATTGAATCGCCGCAGTTTAACGATCCGGTGGAGATTTTGATCCCGGATTATCAGCGTTATCTTGCGGAGAGACTGAAGTAGTTTTTTGCCCGGTGGCGCTGCGCTTACCGGGCCTACAGAATTTGCCCGGCGCGTTACGGCTTTCTCGCCACCGGCACGTCAATACTTTTCAAAATATCGACAAACACCGACGGCTCCTCTTTGTTGAACAAGAGCCACACGCGATGGCGCGCGCGGGTTATCGCCACGTACAGTAAGCGCCGCTCCTCTGCATCCGGGAAATCTTCCGGAACAGGCAATAACGCCTCTTCCATCACGGATTCCCGCGCCGGTGCCGGGAAACCGTCGCTCCCCTCTTTCAGCCCCACCACAATTACGTAGTCGGCCTGCTGCCCTTTACTGGCGTGAATGGTCATAAAATCGAGCTGTAGTTTTGGCCAGCGCGTTGCCGCTTTTTCCAGCGCCGTCGGCTTGAGGTGGTGATAACGCGCCAGGACCAGAATCCGTTCATCCGGTTTCGCATAGCCGCTCAGTTTATCCAGCAGCGGTTCCAGCTGATCGTCCGCCAGCAGCGTGACGGCCTTTTTATCCCCCGACGTCAGGCTGTTAAGCGGCTTCGACAGCTGATGCGGGTTCTGCTGAATAAAACGGTTGGCAATTTCACCAATCCGCGAGTTGAAGCGGTAGGTGGTGTCCAGATCGCTGCGATCGCCTTCCCCAAAATAGTGATGGAAGGCCGTCGTGAGGGAAAGTTGCGCCCCGCTGAAGCGGTAGATAGCCTGCCAGTCATCGCCCACGGCAAACAGCGACGTGTGTTTATTCTGCGCCCGCAGCGCCGAAAGCAGCGCAGCGCGCTGCGGCGAAATATCCTGAAACTCATCCACCAGAATGTGTTTCCACGGGCTGACGAAGCGCCCTTTCTCCAGAATGATAATGGCCTGATGGATTAGCCCGGAAAAATCGACCGCGTTTTCGTCTTTCAGCGCGGTTTTCCACGCTTTCAGCATCGGCGCCATCAGTTTAACCCGCTTAGAAAACACGGCGCGGATCGACTCCGGTGCGCTTTCTATCATCTCCGCCTGAGAGCCGCCGTGCATGCGCATCAGGCTTACCCACCGGTCGAGACGAGAGCCCAGCCGGCGCGCCAGCTTTTCATCCTGCCAGAAGCTGCCCTCCGGCACCTCCCAGTTGAGTTCCTCTTCAAGCCACTGACGCCAACCTTTCGCCTGCGCCTTTTTTTCACTGCACTGCTGACGCCATGCCTTGATAAACAGCGCCTGGCGAGCCTGAGCATCATTCTCCAGCTTGCTGACAACAGGGACTTTTTTGCTGCCCTGTTGAATAATGTGTAAAGCGAGGGAGTGGAACGTGCGCGCCGAGATATCCTGGGTATGCAAACGCGCCTGAATGCGCTCATCCATCTCCTGCGCCGCCTTGCGACCAAAAGCCAGCAGCAAAATCTGGTCGGCAACTGCCTCGCCCGTTGTCAGAAGCCAGCCCGCGCGCGCCACCAGCACCGACGTTTTGCCGCTCCCTGCGCCTGCCAGCACCAGTAAAGAGTGCTCGCCATTCACCACTGCGCGCGCCTGGGCAGGATTGAGAGGCGATGATTCCACCGTACTGAAGAAATCGGCATATTGCGTAAGCATCACCTCAGTCCAGGCCTGGTTATGCGCCAGACGGCTTTTCTCGATATCGCTAAGCCAGGCCTGACACTTCCGCCACGCATCGCGACAGTTATCAAATTCCTCAAGCCGCGCCACCGGTAAAGGCAATGCCGTCAGCGCCTGGGTGATTTTTTGCTGAAGCCCGGCGGTTTGCTGGCGCGTCAGCCACTTCTGCTGCGTATTGCTTAGCGCGATATCGTCCAGCACCTGATGCAGCACCTGTGCGGCAATCACGCTCATCTCCTGGCTCCACTGGTGCCAGCGCATGTTCAGATGATGGTGGAAGCGTTGGGTTTCCGCCCACTCGGTCCCGTGGAGTCGCACCACTTTCTCTGCCGGCAGAACGAACTCCAGCTCCCCCCATACCAGCCCTCGTTTACAGTGAATGGCCAGTAGCTGATTAAACGGAATAAGGTATTCGTGGCGTTCACCGGAGACTTTCACTCCCGCATTAAGAAGCACAACCTTGTCGTAAGGGTGCTGCGCCAGGCGTTTGCCCATTGAAGTTGCTTTCAGTTCCATATCCTGCCGGATCCACGAGGTCATAATTTGTCAGACAGTTTAACTGCCAGTTTTAAGGTGCTCCAGCCCAAAAAAACGTTACAATCACCGGGCGTTAATCATATCGAAGGAAATGAGGGTTTATGCGTACCGTTCTGAATGTGTTGAATTTTGTCCTTGGCGGTTTTGCCACCACCCTTTCCTGGCTTTTTGCCACCCTGGTGAGCATCGTGCTTATCTTCACCCTTCCGCTGACGCGCTCCTGCTGGGAAATCACCAAACTGTCCCTCGTTCCTTATGGAAATGAAGCCGTGCACGTGGATGAACTGGAGCCGGAAAGAAAAAATGCCCTGATGAATACCGGCGGCACGCTGCTGAATATTTTATGGCTAATCTTCTTTGGCTGGTGGCTGTGTCTGATGCATATCTTCGCCGGTATCGCCCAGTGCATTACGATTATTGGCATTCCGGTTGGCCTCGCTAATTTCAAAATTGCCACCATCGCCCTGTGGCCGGTAGGACGCCGAGTGGTTCCGGTCGAAGTGGCGCAAGCCGCGCGTGAAGCCAATGCCCGTCGTCGTTTTCAGTAATAAGGACTGGCCGCTCTCATGCTAAGCCCCCTGCTTCGTCGCTATACATGGAACAGTAACTGGCTGTATAACGTCAGGATATTTATCGCCCTCTGCGGCACCGTCGCTCTGCCGTGGTGGCTGAATGATGTGAAACTCACCATCCCCCTCACGCTTGGGGTGGTGGCCGGCGCGCTGGCGGATCTCGACGACCGCCTGGCCGGTCGTTTGCGTAATCTGGTCATCACGCTGGTCTGCTTCTTTATTGCTTCCGCCTCCGTTGAGCTGCTTTTCCCGTGGCCCTGGCTGTTTGCCTTAGGGCTGACGGTGTCCACCAGCGGCTTCATTTTGCTCGGCGGCCTCGGGCAACGCTACGCCACTATCGCGTTTGGCGCCCTGCTGATTGCCATTTACACCATGCTGGGCGTCTCTCTTTACGATCAGTGGTATCAGCAACCGGTCCTGCTGCTATTGGGCGCTATCTGGTATAACCTGCTGACCTTAACCGGGCATCTTATTTTTCCGGTTCGTGCCTTACAGGACAACATTGCCCGCAGTTACGAACAGCTGGCCCACTATCTGGAGCTGAAATCCCGGCTGTTTGATCCGGATATCGAAGAGGACAGCCAGGCGCCCCTGTACGATCTGGCGCTGGCAAATGGCCAACTGGTCGCCACGCTGAATCAGACCAAAGCGTCTCTGCTCACCCGTCTGCGCGGCGATCGCGGTCAGCGCGGTACCCGGCGCACCCTGCACTACTACTTTGTTGCCCAGGATATTCACGAGCGCGCCAGCTCCTCGCATGTGCAATACGCTGACCTGCGCGAGAAATTCCGCTACAGCGACGTGATGTTCCGTTTCCAGCGTCTGCTGTCGATGCAGTCTCAGGCCTGCCAGCAACTTGCGCGCTCAATACTGCTGCGCACGCCCTATCAGCACGATCCTCGCTTTGAACGCGCATTCAGCCACCTGGATGCGGCGCTCGATCGCGTTCAGGCCAGTGGAACTTCGCCGGAACAGTTCAAAGCCCTGGGATTCCTGCTCAACAACCTGAGAGCCATCGATGCTCAGCTCGCCACCATTGAGTCTGAACAGGCGATGGCGATGCCGGGCAATGACGCTGACAACCAGCTTGCCGACGACAGTCTCAACGGTTTCAGCGATATATGGCTGCGCCTGAGCCGGCATTTTACGCCGGATTCCGCACTCTTTCGCCATGCGGTGAGGATGTCGCTGGTGCTGTGCGTGGGCTATGCGTTTATCCAGATAACAGGGTTGCATCACGGATACTGGATCCTGCTGACCAGCCTGTTCGTCTGCCAGCCGAACTATAACGCTACCCGCCATCGACTCGCGCTGCGTATTGTCGGGACGTTAGTCGGGGTCGCCATCGGGCTGCCGGTGCTCTATTTTGTGCCTTCAGTAGAAGGGCAACTGATCCTGATTGTGATTACCGGGGTACTGTTCTTCGCCTTCCGCAATGTGCAGTATGCCCACGCCACGATGTTCATCACGCTGCTGGTTCTGCTCTGCTTCAATCTGCTGGGTGAAGGCTTTGAAGTGGCCCTCCCCCGTGTGATCGACACGCTTATCGGCTGCGCCATCGCCTGGGCGGCGGTGAGCTTTATCTGGCCGGACTGGCGTTTCCGAAATTTACCGCGCGTGTCCGACAGAGCAATGAACGCCAACTGCCGCTATCTGGACGCTATTCTTGAGCAGTACCATCAAGGTCGCGATAACCGTCTGGCCTATCGGATTGCCCGTCGCGATGCGCATAACACTGACGCAGAGCTGGCTTCCGTTGTCTCGAATATGTCAACTGAGCCGCGCGCCACGGCAGAAATCCGGGAGACAGCCTTCCGCCTGCTGTGTCTGAACCACACGTTCACCAGCTATATCTCTACCCTTGGCGCCCACCGAGAGAAACTGACGAATCCGGGCATCCTGGCACTGCTGGACGATGCCGTTTGCTACGTTGATGATGCGCTTCATCATCAACCTGCGGATGAGCCACGGGTTCACCAGGCACTGGATGAACTGGTGCAACGTATCGCACACCTTGATCCAGGCACCGACAACAAAGCTCCGCTGGTCCTTCAGCAAATTGGCCTGCTTATCGCTTTGCTGCCGGAAATTTGTCGGCTGCGACAGCAGATCGCTACCTGGCGGAATGATGGCCCTGCGACTCAGGCAGCGCATTAAACCACTCCGTAAGCTCCCGGCGAATATCCGCCGGGAGTGCCGCTTCATGTAACCCTTCAATCGCGCCTTCAAGCGCGAACAATACCCGGATACTCAGCGCTTTATTCTTAGAGCGCATTTTCAGCCAGCTCGTCTTCGCCCCCAACTGTCGTAGCGTCTCTTCATTGGTAATGCCCGCCTCCATAAGCAGGACCTCAATCTGAAAGGTCAGGTTCGGCAGATCTTTAAGCCGGTTACGCTGATGGCGCTGGTAGCGCTCTTTCCTGGCGGCATCGAGCGCAAACGAGGAGAGCTGAAGCAGTTTTTCCCTGTTTTGCCACAGACCTTCATCCACACGGTAGTAATTAAGCAGCACAGGACGTCCTCGTTTCATCAGGGTCAGAAAAGAGGACGCGTTTTTTACACAGTATTTTGCACTTTGCTCACAGGCGCGAAGGTAAAGCTCACCGTCAGACACCATCGCGAACACCGCTTCATCCACGGCCAGGGTATAACCGCCAAACAGGGCGCGATGATGAATTTCGCCCAGCGGAGAGAGGTATTCTTGAGATTGATAAATCCGATCATAAGATATCTTTTTCATGATAATTCCATTAAAAATCATACAGTAACCACGATATTTCTTACTAACGGATCCGTTAGCAGGAAAATAGGCAACTTATTGCCGTTGGGCAAGATGATTTTTTCAGGTTCACCAGGAATGGATGAAATTTGCGAGTCGCTTTCCGAAAATGATGTTGATCTTTATGCATACAGGGGTTACTGTATATCCATACAGTAACTACAGGGCTGGAATGAATATGTACACTTCAGGCTATGCAAATCACTTAACACCTTCTACTTCTGCCGCAGGCAATGCTGCGCAGAATTCTATCGGGCGTGAATCGACAGGGCTTATCAGTGAAGTGGTTTACCGTGAAGACCAGCCGCTGTTGACACAACTCTTACTCCTGCCGCTTTTGCAGCAGCTCGGGCAACAGTCTCGCTGGCAGCTCTGGCTGACGCCACAGCAAAAATTAAGTCGCGAATGGGTTCAGTCGGCTGGGCTGCCGTTAGCGAAGGTGATGCAGATTAATCAACTCTCCCCTTGCGATACGGTCGAGTCGATGGTCCGGGCATTACGTACCGGGAACTATAGCGTCGTGATTGGGTGGTTGCCTGAGGATCTGTCGCAAGAGGAACATTTGCGTCTGACTGAAGCAGCTGAAGAAGGTAACGCGATGGGTTTCATCATGCGGCCAGTTCGTGGAGATTCCTATCGCAGAGGACAACATCCCGGGCTAAAAATTCACTCAAATGTGTACCATTGAGTCATTTTAAGAGTTTTCCTGGAATTTTTTTCGACCGCAGTATGCAAAAAAAGTTCAACGCGCCAAAACTGCGGCAAGGCTTGTCTGACGCGGTTCTCGTTAATTTTACTGCACAAAATTCGTTCAAAAATTGTTAAATATTAGGTATACGGAACTTTTTTTTTCATATGCCTGACGGACTTCACACTTGTAAGTTTTCAGCTACGTTGTAGACTTTACATCGCCAGGGGTGCTCGGCCTAAGCCGAAGATATCGGTAGGTTTATATTTGACCACGCCCCCCGGTGAAGGATTTAACCGTGATTCCTCCGATGGAGATATTCATGGCAAATTTTGGATGATAACGAGGCGCAAAAAATGAAAAAGACAGCTATCGCGATTGCAGTGGCACTGGCTGGCTTCGCTACCGTAGCGCAGGCCGCTCCGAAAGATAATACCTGGTATGCAGGTGGTAAACTGGGCTGGTCTCAGTTCCATGACACCGGTTGGTACAACAGCAGCCTGAACAACGATGGCCCTACTCACGAGAGCCAGCTGGGTGCAGGTGCGTTCGGTGGCTATCAGGTTAACCCGTATGTTGGCTTTGAAATGGGTTACGACTGGTTAGGTCGTATGCCTTACAAAGGCGACAACGTAAATGGCGCTTTCAAAGCTCAAGGCGTACAGCTGACCGCTAAACTGGGTTACCCAGTAACTGACGATCTGGACGTGTACACCCGTCTGGGCGGCATGGTATGGCGTGCAGACTCCAGCAACAGCATCGCTGGTGACGACCACGACACGGGTGTTTCCCCAGTATTCGCTGGTGGCGTTGAGTGGGCAATGACCCGTGACATCGCTACCCGTCTGGAATACCAGTGGGTTAACAACATCGGTGACGGTGCTACCGTTGGCGTTCGTCCAGACAACGGCATGCTGAGCGTTGGTGTTTCTTACCGTTTCGGTCAGCAGGAAGATGCGCCAGTCGTAGCTCCAGCTCCGGCTCCAGCGCCAGAAGTACAGACCAAGCACTTCACTCTGAAGTCTGACGTTCTGTTCAACTTCAACAAAGCAACCCTGAAACCAGAAGGTCAGCAGGCACTGGATCAGCTGTACACCCAGCTGAGCAACCTGGATCCTAAAGACGGTTCTGTAGTGGTTCTGGGCTTCACCGACCGTATCGGTTCTGACGCTTACAACCAGGGTCTGTCTGAGAAACGTGCTCAGTCTGTAGTTGATTACCTGGTATCTAAAGGTATCCCAGCTAACAAGATCTCCCCACGTGGTATGGGCGAATCTAACCCAGTTACCGGTTCTACCTGTGACAACGTGAAACCACGCGCTGCACTGATCGACTGCCTGGCACCAGATCGTCGCGTAGAGATCGAAGTTAAAGGTATCAAAGACGTTGTAACTCAGCCTGCGGCATAAGTTATCGTCTTATAAAAAAACCCCGCCATGCGGGGTTTTTTATTATCTGAAGAAAAGTAAAAAGCTTATTTTTTACCTAACAGTGCCTGTAGATCGTTTTTCAACGTCGACATCTGGCTGGCATACTTCTCTTTGTGCTCGGCATCTTCAATCAGCTGCACCACCGTTTCCGACAGGGTTTTCCCGCGCCGTTGCGCAAGCCCGGCCAGACGCTGCCAGACCATGAATTCCAGGTCGATGGATTTCTTACGGGTGTGCTGATGCTCGGCATTGAAATGCCGTTTACGACGAGCTCGGATAGTTTGCTTCATCCGGTTTAACAAGGCCGGATTAATGTGTTTCTCGATCCAGCCGTTGACCTGTACCGGTTCGTTTTCGAGGGTCAGCAACATATCCACAGCTTCTTGTGCCGCGCTGGCTTCGATGTAGCAGGTGATCAGCTCCCCTTCACGGTGCTTTTTGACCAGGTACTTCCATTTCCAGCCGCTTTCGAGGTTTTCCAGTTGTTGATATTTCATTGCGATCTCAGTGTTACCGTGTAACTCTGTTCAGAATATCAGTTTTTTGGCAATCTGCTGAAAAGAAATCATATCCTGTGAAACGTCGCAGGCGATCCGCATGACGAAAACCCGAATCCTGATTGGGCAGAGTGCGCCGCTTACGGTATACTCCACGGTTTTACTTCTGACTAAAAAACATCAACTTTGACCATTACGAAACTTGCATGGCGTGACCTGGTTCCGGATACCGAGAGCTATCAGGAGCTGTTTGCACAGCCAGACCTCACAAAAGAACACAAATTCATACTTAGCGAGACACAACCGCGTTTGCATTACGCGCTGGAGCAGATGTCATCCCCATGGGCTACATCTCCTTTCATGCTGCTCAAAGCCCCGGAAGAAGCCGAGTATCTGACGCTTCTCGGTGATGCCATGCGCCAGTTGCAGCCACAAACGAATGCCGTTTTTGGTGGTCAGTATCATATTGCCGGTCGCGACGTGACATTCGAACCTGCCACGCAGGCAGATGGATTGTTCGCTGCAAAAGGCGAGGTGATCACCGCCAACTGGGTGGAAGCAGAACAGTTGTTCGGCTGCCTTCGTCAGTTCAATGGCGATGTTTCACTGCAACCCGGGCTGGTACACCGCGCGAATGGCGGCGTATTGCTCATCTCCCTTCGCACACTGCTTGCGCAGCCGCTGCTGTGGATGCGCCTGAAAACGGTGGTGACGCAGCAACGTTTTGACTGGGTAGGCTTCGACGAGTCACGTCCTCTGCCTGTTTCCATTCCGTCTATGCCGCTGTCGCTGACCGTCGTGCTGACGGGTGACCGTGAATCCCTGGCTGACTTCCAGGAAATGGAGCCAGAACTCGCGGAGCAGGCGGTTTACAGCGAATTTGAAGACAATATTCAGATTGCAGATGCCGATGACATGGCGCAGTGGTGTCAGTGGGTTATGGCCGTGGCGGAACGTTTCGCGCTGCCCTCACCTGCCGAGGATGCGTGGCCGGGCTTAATCCGAGAGGCCGTACGCTACACCGGCGATCAGGAAACCCTGCCGCTCTGTCCGCTCTGGATCGGCAAACAGCTGCGTGAAGTGGGCGTTATCAGCGGCAACGGTACGTTCAACGGTGAGCAACTGAGCCAGATGCTGGCCCAGCGTGAATGGCGCGAAGGCTATCTTGCTGACCGTATGCAGGATGAAATTCTGCTTGAACAGATTCTGGTGGAGACCGAAGGCGAACGTATCGGGCAAATCAATGCCTTGTCCGTAATCGAGTTCCCCGGGCACCCACGCGCCTTTGGTGAGCCTTCCCGTATCAGCTGTGTCGTACACATTGGTGACGGCGAATTTACCGATATCGAACGCAAGGCCGAACTGGGCGGAAACATTCATGCCAAAGGCATGATGATCATGCAGGCATTCCTGATGTCTGAACTTCAGCTCGAGCAGCAGATCCCCTTCTCTGCCTCGTTGACCTTTGAGCAGTCCTACAGTGAAGTCGACGGCGACAGCGCCTCAATGGCAGAGCTGTGCGCCGTGATCAGCGCGCTTGCAGACGTGCCGATTAACCAGAATATTGCGATTACCGGGTCCGTGGATCAGTTTGGCCGTGCCCAACCGGTGGGCGGACTGAATGAGAAAATCGAAGGCTTCTTCGCAATCTGCCAGCAGCGCGGTTTAAACGGCAAACAGGGCGTGATTATTCCGGCACCTAACGCTCGCCATTTGAGCCTGAGCCAGGCGATTCTGGATGCGGTAGAGCAGGAACAATTCACTGTCTGGGCCATCGAAGGGGTTGAGGATGCACTACCCTTACTGACAAACCTGGTCTGGGATGGCGAAGGCCAGACAACCCTGATGCAGACCATTCAGGAACGTATAGCTCAGGCGACACAGCAGGATGCTCGTCATCGTTATCCGTGGCCGTTACGCTGGTTAAGTTGGTTTAGTGCGAACTGATCGGACTTGTTCAGCGTACACGTGTTAGCTATCCTGCGTCCTTCACTAAAATAAGGCTTACTGAGAACATGGTAGATAAACGCGAATCCTATACTAAAGAAGACCTTCTTGCCTCTGGTCGCGGTGAACTGTTTGGCGCGAAAGGCCCGCAGTTACCAGCCCCAAATATGCTGATGATGGACCGTGTCGTGAAAATGACCGAAACCGGCGGCAACTTTGATAAGGGTTACGTAGAAGCAGAACTCGATATCAACCCGGACCTGTGGTTCTTCGGTTGCCACTTTATTGGCGATCCGGTAATGCCTGGCTGCCTGGGCCTCGATGCCATGTGGCAGCTGGTTGGCTTCTATCTGGGCTGGCTTGGCGGTGAAGGCAAAGGCCGTGCGCTGGGCGTAGGCGAAGTGAAATTCACCGGTCAGGTTCTGCCTACCGCGAAGAAAGTCACCTACCGTATCCATTTCAAACGCATCGTTAACCGCCGTCTGATTATGGGCCTGGCGGACGGTGAAGTGTTGGTTGATGGTCGTCTGATCTATACCGCGAACGACCTGAAAGTGGGTCTGTTCCAGGATACCTCCGCTTTCTGATAACGGCTTTTAGCCCCTTCCAGAAAGGCGAAACCTCCGCATTGCGGAGGTTTCTTTTTAAAGAGACGGTATCAAGCAAGTACTGCCCTGTCTCCGATGGCTTCTCGCCAGCCCCCTAGCCATTGGGACCTTTGATTCAGGGCCTGATAGGGACACATTTCTTTAGAACGTCCGGCGATGCCAGCCTGATAACCACGTTGATGAGCCCTTTCCAGGCGATCTCGTTTCTGTCTCTTCATGCCTCGTTTCCCTCATTCTTTTGTCTGGTGGAAAGAAAACAGTGGTTGCAATATGTGCAAGCACAGTTAACGAATACCCCGAATCTGCGTCAGCGTCAACGTTCAAAATTCATACGGGTGTCATATTTGTGAGCTACATGGAAGATCGTTTGTACAAAAAGTGTGATGCGGGACAAGTAACAACCTGAACGTAAAACGAAAAAAAAGCCGCAATCAGCAAGAAGCTGAGTGCGGCTTTCGTCGATGAATTTTACTTATGGCAGGCGGGAAATCTCTCTTGCTATAGTAGCCGACTCCTGTGCCCATCCCTGCGCAAGTACTTTCACCATTTCGTCATAGCCATCTTTCTGCTGCTTGAGTTCAAGATGGAAAGGACGCTTAATCAGCTGACCCTGGTGATTCAGCAGCCACTCCCCGCTGATAACAACGGCACCATCATAGCGGCCATGGAATCCCGTCACGTTAACATTCAGAGTGTCCTGATCGCTTCCCAGAGGCTGCGAGGCAACGACCCAACCGGGGAGCTGGCTGCTCAGATTCGCCACCAGCGTATTGCGTAGCTGCTGATCCAGCGGGCTGGCCCACAGGTTATTGTTGGCGATTACATACTGCACATCGCTGGTCTGGTAGACCACCCCGTTGCCCGCCAGGTAATCTGGCACGGCAACCTGCTCAACCCAAAGCAGACGGCTGCCCTGCGAGGCGCTGCTCTGCGCCCCCGACTGCGCGCTTAACGGCAGCTGGTAGTAGCTTTTGTTATCGCTTCCAGAGCTACAGGCCGTTAATACCAGTGCGCCTGCGATGATTAGCCATTTTTTCATTGTTTCGCCCTCTTAGGCTCAGGATCCTTTTTATCTTTCGCTTCAAACACCAGCGCGTTGCTCTTTTCATTGAGCGTTTTCAGAACGGGCTGTAGCTCGCGTAAAACCTGATCAAGACGTTGCATATCCGCCACCATCTTGTTGTAGGCCGCTGAGCCCGGCTGGAAGCCCTGCATACTGCGATTCAGTTCACGCAACGTTTTCTGCATATCCTGCGGCAGTTGCTGCATGGACTGGTTGGCCGTGATCTTGTTGATATTATCCAGGGTAGTTTGCAGACGTTGCATCGTCGCCTGGCTCTGATGCAGTGATCCCGTCGCAGCCTCAAGCATTGGATTCAGCGGCAGATTGTTGATCTTATCCAGCGTTTCCATCAGACGCTGTTGGATCTGCGCCAGGCCACTGCTGACCGTAGGAATGATTTTGTAGCCGCCAAATTCACGGACTCCCGTCATAGGTGGCGCTTTTGGATAGAAGTCCATATCGACATACAACGCCCCTGTCACCAGGTTGCCGGTTTTCAGCGAGCCACGCAGACCGCGATTCATCAGGTCGCTGATATGCTCCCCAATATCCTGATCCTCACCAATCTGGTTAATTAAACGCTCAGGCTCAATGCGTATCAGCACCGGAATACGATAATCATCATCAAGCATTTGCTTGAGTCCCGGAACAAAGTAAGGCACTTGCCCTACTGTACCCAGACGGATACCGCGGAACTCAACTGGCGCTCCTGGCTGCAAGCCGCGTACAGAGTCCTTAAAGAACATCAGATAATCGATGTGATCGGTATAGAGCGCATCCTGAATGCTTTTTTGATCGTCAAACAATCTGAAGGCGGTTTTTTCCGCCACCGGTTGTCCCAGATCTATACCTTCCGGCACGTCAAAACTGACGCCCCCACCAAACAGCGTGGTGAGTGAACCCATCTCAACGCGCATCCCCGCAGAGGTGAGATCCACAGCGATCCCACTGTCTTTCCAGAAACGAACGTTACTGGTCACCAGTCGGTCATTAGGCGCATTGATAAATAGCTGATAGCTGATGGTCCGTTTTTGCGGATCGAAGGTGCTCGTTTCAACCGAACCGACACGATACCCACGGAACAGCACCGGATCGCCCGGCGAGAGCTGGCCCGCTTTTTTGCTGTCCAGAATGACGCGGATCCCTTTTGCATCCGGTGGCGCAAGCGGCGGTGAATCCAGCAACTGATAGTTTGCTGGCTGGGCGCCTTTATTGCCGGGCTGGAGTTCAATGTAAGCCCCTGACAATAGCGTCCCTAAGCCGCTGATCCCTTCTCTTCCGACCTGCGGTTTCACCACCCAAAAAACGGAATCTTCATGGAGCAGTTTTTCCATGCCAGCATTCAGGCGGGCCTTAATTTCAACATGGGTTAAATCATCCGTCAGGGTCGCGCTTTCCACGACACCCACATCCACGCTGCGGCTCTTGATGGTGGTTTTTCCGCCCTCAATTCCCTCTGCATTGGTGGTAATTAGCGTGACTTCCGGTCCCTGATGGCTGTAATGATAAAACAGGATCCATGCACCGATCAGCGCGGTCACGATGGGGAAAATCCACACCGGCGACCAGTTTCTGACCTTCTGCACTTTAGCCTCTCCACTCTTATTTTCCATGCTCTTACTCTTCCTCATGGCTTGAATCGGGCTCACGATCCCACGATAAACGAGGGTCGAAGGTCATGGCCGCAAACATGGTCATAATGACGACCAAAGCAAACATCAGCGCTCCCATAGCGGGATAAATACTCATCAGCCCACCCATACGCACCAGCGCTGAGAGAACCGCAATCACGAACACGTCAATCATCGACCAACGGCCAACAAATTCCACGACCTCATAAATCAGATGCATGCGCTCACTGTCACGCTTACCGTGCCCTTTTGCATCCCAGCAAAGCCAGGCAATGGCAATCATCTTTAAGGTCGGAACCATAATGCTGGCGAGAAATATGACGCCTGCAACAGGGTATGACCCTTCGCTCCACAGCAAAATCACCCCGGCAAGGATGGTCGAGGGCATTCTGTCGCCGAGCAGATCGGTGATCATGATCGGCAAAATATTGGCGGGCAGATAAAGCATGACAGAGGTCACCAGCAGCGCCATGGTCCATTGCAGGCTATTTTTGCGTCGGACGTGACCTTTTGTTTCACAGCGGGGACACACCTCGACATCCGCGGGCAGCACGGCGGTGCAGCAGGAGCAGGAGCGCAGCCCCTGACGGATACCCGGTACGCCCACCTTTACCGTCTGCGAGAGCGTCGGTGCCGGGGCAATATCGTCCCAGGTCCAGCGTCGGTCCACGCACTGGAAAGCGCGCAGTTGCAGCACGCAATACAGACACCACGGAATAAAGCTACTGCCAATCCCCACATCGCCGTAGGCCATCAGCTTCACGAAGCTGACCAGGATACCCGCCAGAAAAATTTCCGCCATCCCCCAGCTTTTCAGCTGGAACAGGATCCGCGCGAGTTTGATTTTAAGGGCGGTGGGCATCCTGACGCGATTGACCAGTAGCAGAATGACGACTAGGCAAAAAGCCGGGACTATCTGCACGAACAGAAGAAAGAAGGTGCCAAGGCTGGCGTAATCTTCCGAGAACATCACGCCTGGAATTTCCAGTAACTCCACCTGGCTTACCATCCCACCCACTTTCATAGAGATGAAAGGGAAGAGATTGGAGAGCAGTAACATGAACAGGGCTGCCAGCGCGTAAGCCGTAGGACGCTGCCTTGGCGCGTCCCACTCGGTCGTCAGCGTAGCTCCGCAGCGCGGGCAGGCAGCCTTATGTCCGTGACCAAGCTCTGGCAACGCCACGAGCATATCGCATTGCGAGCATAAAATATGCCGATCGGCATGGTGCTGGTCACACATAGATTATCCCTGTTTATGCGCCGTTTTTCAGAGACTCAAGGTACTCCCAGCGCTCAAATGCCTCTTCCAGCGCCTGCTCGGCCTGGGAGAGTTCAGCCAATACTTTCTGAGTATAGTCGTGAGGCTGCGTAAAGAATGACGCATCAGCGACCTGAATTTGCAGTGCTTCCAGTGCCGCTTCCAGCTCTTCCAGACGCTGCGGCAGCCCTTCCAGCTCGCGCTGCAAGTTATAGCTCATTTTAGCAGGAGACTTTTTGACAGTTTCTGCTTTCACAACAACAGGTTCAGCGACATTTTTGGTCTTCGCCTGTTTTTGCGCCAGCGACTGCGATTGCTGTCCACGCGCGTCATGATAGCCGCCCACATATTGACCGATGCGTCCTTCGCCTTCGAAGATCCAGCACTCGGTCACGGTGTTATCGACAAATTGACGATCGTGGCTGACCAGCATCACGGTTCCCTGATAGCCATCAATCAACTCTTCCAGCAGTTCCAGCGTTTCGACATCCAGATCGTTCGTCGGTTCATCGAGAATCAGTAAGTTACTGGGTTTCAGGAACAGGCGCGCCAGTAAAAGACGGTTACGCTCACCGCCGGACAGCGCGCGCACAGGCGTCAGGGCGCGTTTTGGGTGGAACAGGAAGTCCTGAAGGTAGCCCAGCACGTGACGCGGCTTGCCGTTAACCATCACCTCCTGTTTACCCTCTGCGAGGTTGTCCATCACCGTACGGTCCGGATCCAGCTCTGCGCGATGCTGGTCAAAGTACGCTACTTCCAGCTTGGTACCACAGTGAATACGACCGCTGTCTGCCTGCAACTGGCCCAGCATCAGTTTCAACAGCGTGGTTTTGCCGCAGCCGTTTGGACCAATAAGCGCAATTTTGTCGCCACGCTGAACCTGTGCGGAGAAATCGTTCACCAGCACTTTGCCGTCAACCGAATAATTCACGTTCTCCATTTCGAAGACAATCTTGCCCGAGCGGGACGCCTCTTCCACCTGCATTTTGGCGCTACCCATGACTTCACGGCGTTCGCTACGTTCGCGGCGCATCGCCTTCAGGGCGCGAACGCGGCCTTCATTACGGGTACGACGCGCCTTGATGCCCTGACGGATCCATACCTCTTCCTGCGCCAGCTTGCGGTCGAACTCGGCGTTTTGCAGCTCTTCCACGCGCAGGTTCTCTTCTTTCTCCAGCAGATAGGTATCGTAATCGCCCGGATAGGTCACCAGCTTGCCGCGGTCGAGGTCGACAATGCGCGTGGCCATGTTGCGGATGAACGAACGGTCGTGGGAGATGAAGATAATGGTGCCATTGAAAGTTTTCAGGAACCCTTCCAGCCAGTCAATCGCTTCGATATCCAGGTGGTTCGTTGGTTCGTCCAGCAGCAGTACCCTGGGCCCGCTCACCAGGGCACGGCCCAGCGCGGCTTTACGCAGCCAGCCGCCGGAGAGCGCCGACAGCTCCATATCCGCTTCCAGGCCAAGCTGAGCCAGCACTTCGTTAATGCGGTTTTCCAGCTGCCACAGGCCGTGGTGATCGAGCATCTCCTGCACTTTTGCCAGCTCGTTGAGATTTTTGTCGCTCGGGTCGGTCATGACCAGATGCGAAATCTCGTGGTAGCGCTTGAGGTATTCCGCCTGCTCTGAAATTCCTTCAGCCACAAAATCGTACACGCTGCCGGTAACGTTACGCGGCGGATCCTGTTGCAGACGAGAGACGACCAGATCCTGCTCGTAAACAATACGGCCGTCGTCCAGCCCCTGCTCTCGGTTGAGGATTTTCATCAGCGTCGATTTACCTGCGCCGTTACGGCCGACCAGACAGACGCGCTCGTTATCTTCGATATGCAGCTCTGCATTATCGAGAAGCGGTGAGTCGCTGAAAGAGAGCCACGCGCCGTGCATACTAATTAAAGACATTTATTTTTCCTTTCAGACCGCGGAGATCAGCCAGCAGTTGTGGATTTGACGGTTACGGGCAAAGTCCTGAGACAGCGTTTTTTGGCTGATTTCTTGTGCTTTCAGTCCCAGTTCGGCCAGGCCGTCGTGATCCATGCGGAATCCGCGCTTGTTATTCGAGAACATAATGGTGCCGCCTTTACGCAGCAGACGCTTAAGGTCGGTCATCAGGCGCAGGTGATCGCGTTGAACGTCAAAGCTATCCTCCATACGCTTGGAGTTAGAGAAGGTCGGCGGATCGATAAAGATAAGGTCAAACTGCTCATCGGTATCGCGCAGCCAGCCCAGCACGTCGGCCTGTAACAGGCGATGCTGACGACCGGTTAAGCCGTTAAGACGCAGGTTGCGCTCTGCCCACTCCAGATAAGTACGGGACATATCGACCGTGGTGGTGCTACGCGCCCCGCCAAGCCCTGCATGAACGCTGGCGCTGCCGGTATAGGAGAACAGGTTCAGGAAGTCTTTGCCCTTACTCATCTGTCCCAGCATGCGGCGGGCGATGCGGTGATCGAGGAACAAACCGGTATCAAGGTAATCGGTCAGGTTAACCCACAGGCGCGCATTATATTCGCCCACTTCGATGAAGTCGCCCTTCTCGCCCATCTTCTGATACTGGTTTTTGCCTTTCTGACGCTCACGGGTTTTCAGCACCAGCTTGTTTGGCGAAATGCCGAGTACGGCGATGGTGGCCGCAATCACATCCAGCATACGCTGACGCGCTTTTTGCGCATCAATGGTTTTCGGCGGGGCGTATTCCTGAACCACCACCCAGTCTGCATAGCGGTCAACCGCCACGTTGTATTCCGGCAGGTCAGCGTCGTAAAGGCGATAACATTCGATGCCTTCCTGCTTCGCCCACTTCTCAAATTTCTTCAGGTTTTTGCGCAGACGGTTGGCATAATCTTCCGCCACGCCAGACGGTTTGCTGTCCGCTGCTATCTCTGCCAGATGGTAGTTTTTCTGCACGCAGTCCAGCGGGCCGTTTTTCGCCTTGAACTGGCGATCGGCACGTAATTGCAGGCAGCTCAGCAGCTCCGGCGAGGCGCTAAACAGGGAGAGGTTCCAGCCGCCGAAATGCGCTTTCATGTTGCGGCCCAGCAGGCTGTGTAGCGCAATCAGCGCTGGCTCGCTGCCAAGACGCTCACCATACGGCGGGTTGCTGATCACCGTACCGTACGGGCCTTTTGGCAGCGGATTGGTCAGGTTCGCCACATCTTTGACGTCGAAGGTCACCAGCTCACCGATACCGGCTCGACGGGCGTTGCTGCGCGCGCGTTCAATCACCCGTGGGTCGTTGTCCGAACCGTAAAAGTGAGAGGTGTACTCCGCCAGCCCTTTACGGGCACGGGTCTGCGCGTCGTCTTTGACCTCTTTCCAGAGGGCTTCATCGTGCTGCGCCCAGCCTTTGAAGCCCCACTGTCCACGATGCAGCCCTGGCGCGCGGTCGGTGGCCAGCATCGCGGCTTCAATCAGCAGCGTACCGGAACCGCACATTGGATCGAGCAGCGGCGTACCCGGCTGCCAGCCGGAGCGCATCACGATAGCGGCGGCCAGTGTCTCTTTGATTGGGGCCATGCCGGTGCGATCGCGATAGCCGCGCAGATGCAGGCCTGCGCCGCTCAGATCCAGGGAAATACTGGCAGTGTCGCCGTTCAGCCAGACGTTGATACGCAGATCCGGGTTTTCACGATCTACGTTCGGACGTTCTCTATTACGACGCGTGAAGCAGTCCACAATGGCGTCTTTGACGCGCAGGGCACCGTACTGGCTGTTGCGGATCTCATCGTTGACGCCGTTGAAATGCACCGCAAAGGTAGCGTCCGGGGTGAAGATCTCTGTCCAGTCGATCATCTGTACACCGGTGTAGAGATCAAGATCGCTGTAGACCTTGCACTCTTTCATCGGCAGCATGATGCGCGACGCCAGACGGCTCCACATCAGGCTCTGGTAAATAAGCCGCGTGTCGCCCTCAAAATGGACACCACCCTGAACCACCTGGCACTCTTTCGCGCCCAGGGTTTCCAGTTCAGTTTTTAACAGCTCTTCCAGCCCACGGGCCGTACTGGCAAACAGAGAATTCATATCGTCACTTTTACTCATAGAAAATTGTCGCGCATTATAGCTAATATGGCGTGTATGTCATAAAGTTGAAGGCTTATTTTATTTAGCGGGAGTGTGCAGTGGCGACGTTATCCAGGCTTTTTATTCATCCGGTGAAATCCATGCGTGGTATCGGCGTGACGCACGCGCTGGCCGATATGAGCGGATTCGCCTTCGATCGTATTTTTATGATCACCGAGCCTGACGGTAAGTTCATCACCGCACGTCAGTTCCCGCAGATGGTTCGCTTTACGCCTTCCCCGCTTCATGACGGATTGCATTTGACCGCGCCAGACGGTTCAAGCGTCGTGATCCGCTTTGCTGATTTTGCGCCGGTTGAAGCGCCAACGGAAGTGTGGGGCAATCATTTTACCGCGCGTATCGCGCCGGATAACATTAACCAGTGGCTGAGCGGCTTTTTCTCACGTGACGTTCAGCTGCGCTGGGTTGGGCCTGCGCTGACTCGTCGCGTGAAACGCCACGACGCGGTTCCCCTCTCCTTTGCGGATGGTTTTCCCTTCCTGCTGACCAGCGAGGCCTCGCTGCGTGATTTACAAACCCGTTGCAAAGCCAGCGTGCAGATGGAGCAGTTTCGCCCGAATCTGGTGGTGACCGGAGCGGATGCCTGGGATGAAGATACCTGGAAAGTGATCCGCATCGGCAGCGTTATCTTTGATGTCGTGAAGCCGTGCAGCCGCTGTATTTTTACCACCGTCAGCCCGGAGAAAGGCCAGAAACACCCTTCCGGCGAACCGCTGAAAACCTTGCAGTCATTTCGTACCGCGCAGGATAACGGTGATGTCGACTTCGGCCAGAACCTGATCCCCCGCTCCAGCGGCGTAATCCGCGTGGGCGACGAGGTCGAAATTCTTACCCGCGGGCCTGCAAGAGTGTACGGCGCAGGCCAGGAAGAAGAAATGGTTGACGTTGTCACCAACGTCGCTTCCGCGGTGGATATTCACTGGGAAGGCAAAGTTATTCGTGGTAACAATCAGCAGGTGCTACTGGAACAGCTGGAGCAGGCGGGTATCCGCGTACCTTATTCCTGTCGCGCGGGGATTTGCGGATGCTGTCGCATTAAACTGGTCGATGGTGAAGTGAGTGCCCTGAAGAAATCTGCGATTGGCAGTGACGGCACGATCCTGTGCTGTAGCTGTGTACCGAAAACATCCGTACAGCTGGAAGCTTAAACCGCCTGTTCGAGGCTGAAGGAATCGACGCGCAGCTGAGGCTTCAGCCTGTCATTCATCACTTTGATGGCATCACCTAACTGCATGACTCGCCCGGCAATGGTCACGCCGGGTTGGGCCAGCAAACAGAGCGCAGCGTTTTCACCGGGTTCAACCACCAGCAAATTCACCTCTTCTTCGGTATCGCTCAGATTGACGCTGGCCGCATCGCCGATAGCCGGGGTCCAGCTCATACCGTGCGCGAGGAAATGCCAGCTTTTCGGCATTTGTGGTTTCAGGAAACGGATCGCCACCAGCGCATTTAGTACCAGTTCAGCGCGCTGTTCTTTGGAGAGATTGAAGTCGCGGTATTTTTCTTCAAAAGAGAAATAGAGTGCAGCGTCGTCAACGCAAAAGCCTGAGGGAGCAAACGCGTCTGGCGTTAACATTCGGCGCGCAAAACGAGAGCGAAACAACATGCCATTGGCTAAGTCGAGCATCATACGGTCATGCTCGTCACAAAAATACCAGCGCCAGTTATCGTCAGGTTTAATTCGCATGTTTCTCTCCCGTCCCCAAAACGTCCTGTACTAAAAATGTCCTGTTTGCCGCTTCGCTTATAACACTAGTAATAAAAGACTATAATGTCTAAATAAGCAACAATGACGGAATATAAAACAACCAGGGCTGGAAATAAAGCCCTGGTTGTCTGATTAAGAGAAAAGATTAGATATGCGTGACAATTTCTTTAATCAATGGCGGCCCTTTAAAAATAAAGCCGGAATAAATTTGCACCAGTGAAGCCCCTGCCGCCATCTTCTCACGTGCAGCGATGACGGAGTCAATGCCACCCACGCCAATAATCGGCAGCTGGCCTTTTAATTCCGCGGAGAGTGCGCGAATAATTTCGGTGCTTTTTAATTGTACCGGACGGCCACTTAATCCACCCGCTTCGTCACAGTTTTTCATTCCCTGGACGAGGGAGCGATCGAGCGTTGTATTGGTCGCAATCACACCATCAATATTATGGCGAACTAAACTGTCGGCAACCTGGATCAATTCTTCTGCCGAAAGATCCGGGGCGATCTTAACCGCGACCGGAACATATTTATGGTGGATCGCCTGTAGTGCCGTTTGTTTATTTTTAATGGCGCCAAGAAGATCGTCGAGCGCTTCGCCATATTGTAATGAACGCAGCCCTGGGGTGTTAGGCGAGGATATATTCACCGCGATATAACCGGCATAGGCATAGACTTTTTCCATACAAATCAGATAGTCATCTTTACCCTGCTCGACGGGCGTGTCTTTATTTTTGCCAATATTAATACCCAGCACACCATCAAAATGGGCTTTCTTAACGTTCTCAACCAGATGATCGACGCCAAGGTTATTAAAGCCCATGCGGTTGATCAGCCCCTCGGCTTCAACCAGGCGGAACAGACGTGGCTTGTCATTTCCCGGCTGCGGACGCGGCGTCACTGTCCCGATTTCGATCGAGCCAAAGCCCATCGCGCCGAGTGCATCAATGCATTCGCCATTTTTGTCCAGACCGGCCGCAAGGCCCAGTGGATTTTTGAACGTCAGGCCCATGCATTGGACAGGTTTTTCCGGCACGTTTTGACGCACCAGCGCGGCCAGAGGCGTTCCTGTAATACGACGTAACTGCTGAAATGTAAATTCATGAGCGCGCTCAGGATCGAGCTGGAAAAGGGCTTTACGAACGAAGGGGTAGTACATGAACTCTCCTGGATTCCCGGTGTGCAAACCGGGAGGGGATTATGTGCGATCCCGCCCGGAAAGGGAATTGACCTGTGGCAAAAAAAGCCATGTAAAACGCAATCGTTTACTTATCGGTTCGCTTCTTATGCTTTTTTCTGCATTCATCCTGAGGATAAATCATTTAGTGGAATAACCACGCAATGTCACACTCCTGAAAATTGTTATGAATGTTAGATAAAAGCAAACAATTAGTTATAAGGAGCAACCATGCGCGTCATTACCCTGGCCGGAAGCCCCCGCTTCCCCTCTCGATCCAGCGCACTGCTGGAATACGCTCGCGAAAAGCTTAATGCTCTGGATGTCGAAGTGTGTCACTGGAATTTGCACAATTTCGCGCCTGAAGATCTGCTCTACGCCCGTTTCGACAGCCCGGCGCTGAAAACCCTGATCGAACAACTTAAGCGTGCTGACGGGTTGGTCGTCGCGACACCAATTTATAAAGCCTCTTTTTCCGGTGCACTGAAAACGCTGCTCGATCTGCTGCCCGAGCGCGCGCTGGACGGTAAGGTCGTCCTGCCGCTGGCCACAGGCGGTACGGTAGCCCATTTACTGGCGGTGGATTATGCCCTCAAGCCGGTTCTGAACGCGCTGAAAGCGCAGGAGATCCTGCATGGCGTCTTCGCTGACGACTCACAGGTAATCGACTACCAGCATAAACCGCATTTCACGCCGAATCTGCAAACCCGCCTCGACAGCGCGCTTGAAACATTCTGGCACGCCCTTAATCGTCGGGATCGCCACGCGGCGGCATTTCATCAATCACAAGGAGTGGCGCATGTTTAAAACAGTTACCCGTATCGGGCTGGCAGGTCTGCTGGCAGTGGCATCGCTGGCTCAGGCGGCGGAGAAAACGCCGGAGAGCCTGCGTATCGGTTATCAGAAAGGCAGCGTCAGCATGGTGCTGGCGAAAAGCCATGCGTTGCTGGAGAAGCGTTTCCCGCAGACCAAATTCTCATGGGTCGAGTTCCCTGCCGGACCGCAGATGCTGGAGGCGCTGAACGTCGGGAGTATTGATTTAGGCAGCACCGGCGATATCCCGCCGATCTTTGCCCAGGCGGCCGGGGCGGATCTGGTTTACGTTGGCGTTGAGCCCGCCAAGCCGAAGGCAGAGGTTATTTTGGTGCCGGAAAACAGCGAGATCAAAAGCGTCGCCGATCTCAAAGGTCATAAGGTTGCTTTCCAGAAAGGTTCCAGCTCGCACAACCTGCTGCTGCGCGCGTTGCGGGAGGCCGGCCTTAAATTCACCGATATCCAGCCCGTTTACCTGACGCCTGCCGATGCGCGCGCGGCGTTTCAGCAAAAAAATGTTGATGCCTGGGCTATCTGGGATCCGTACTACTCCGCCGCACTGTTGCAGGGCGGTGTGCGGGTGCTGAAAGACGGCACCACCCTGAAACAAACCGGTTCGTTCTACCTGGCGGCACGTCCTTACGCTGAAAGAAATGGCGCATTTATTCAGCAGGTGCTGGATACCTTCTCTCAGGCCGATGCGCTGACCCAAAGCCAGCGTCAGCAGAGCATCACGCTACTGGCAAAAACCATGGGCCTGCCTGAACCGGTGATCGCCACCTATCTTGACCACCGTCCTCCCACCACCATAGCGCCGGTTGACGCCCACGTTGCCGCCCTCCAGCAGCAAACGGCAGACCTCTTTTATCAAAACCGCCTGGTTCCAAAGCAGGTGAATATTCGCGAACGCATCTGGCAACCCGCTGGCATTGAAGGAAAAAAATCATGAGTCTGAATCTTTTCTGGTTTTTACCCACCCACGGTGATGGACACTATCTTGGCACAGAAGAAGGCGCCCGCCCGGTCGATCACGGCTATCTACAGCAGATCGCCCAGGCGGCAGACAGCATCGGTTTTACCGGGGTGCTGATCCCGACGGGCCGTTCATGTGAGGACGCGTGGCTGGTTGCCGCGTCGATGATCCCCGTCACCCAGCGCCTGAAATTCCTGGTAGCCTTGCGCCCAAGCGTGGTGTCGCCCACCGTCGCGGCACGCCAGGCGGCAACGCTGGACAGGCTCTCCAACGGCCGCGCGCTGTTCAATCTGGTGACGGGCAGCGATCCGCAGGAGCTGGCGGGCGATGGCGTTTTTCTCGATCATACCGAGCGCTATGAAGCCTCCGCAGAGTTCACCCGCGTCTGGCGACGTCTGCTGGAAGGGGAAACCGTCACCTTCGAAGGAAAACATATCCACGTTCGCGATGCGCAACTCTACTTCCCGCCGGTACAACAGCCGCGCCCTCCCCTTTATTTCGGCGGATCGTCGGACGTGGCGCAGGAGCTGGCGGCTGAGCAGGTCGATCTCTATCTGACCTGGGGCGAGCCACCGGAGCTGGTTAAAGAGAAAGTTGCTCAGGTACGCGCCAAAGCCGCAGAACATGGCCGTACGGTGCGCTTCGGCATTCGCCTGCACGTGATCGTACGCGAAACCAACGACGAGGCCTGGCAAGCTGCCGACCGTCTGATCGCTCATCTGGACGACGACACTATCGCCAAAGCACAGGCGGCGTTTGCCAAAACCGACTCAGTGGGCCAACACCGAATGGCCTCCCTGCACAACGGCAAGCGTGAAAATCTTGAGATCAGCCCGAACCTGTGGGCCGGGGTGGGTCTGGTGCGTGGCGGCGCCGGTACGGCGCTGGTCGGCGACGGTCCAACCGTAGCGGCACGCATTAATGAATACGCGGCGCTGGGGATCGACAGCTTTATCCTGTCTGGCTACCCGCATCTGGAGGAGGCCTACAAGGTGGGTGAACTGCTCTTCCCGCACCTGGATGTCGCTATCCCGGAAATTCCGCAGCCACGTCAGCTTCAGTTGCAGGGCGAAGCCGTGGCGAATGCGTTTATCCCGAGAAAAGTCGCGCAAAGTTAAGGAGCCACCATGTCTGCAACCGCACAAAAATGGCTGCTGCGCGCCGCGCCGTGGTTTCTGCCCGTCGGCATTGTCCTCGTCTGGCAACTGGCGTCTTCAACTGGCTGGCTGTCGAGCCGTATTTTGCCCTCTCCGGAGGGCGTTGTGGAAGCGTTCTGGTCGCTAAGCGCCAGCGGTGAGCTGTGGCAACATCTTGCCATCAGCTCCTGGCGCGCGGTAATCGGCTTTTCGATTGGCGGGAGCATCGGCCTGACGCTGGGGCTGATCAGCGGCCTGTCCCGCTGGGGTGAGCGGCTGCTGGATACCTCCGTTCAAATGCTGCGTAACGTGCCGCATCTGGCGCTTATTCCGCTGGTTATCCTGTGGTTTGGCATTGATGAGAGCGCCAAAATTTTCCTCGTGGCGCTGGGAACATTATTCCCGATTTATATCAATACCTGGCATGGGATCCGCAATATCGATCGCGGTCTGGTTGAGATGGCCCGCAGCTATGGCCTGTCAGGTTTTGCCCTGTTTACCCATGTGATCCTGCCGGGCGCCCTGCCCTCCATTATGGTTGGGGTGCGTTTTGCGCTCGGCCTGATGTGGCTAACCCTCATTGTGGCGGAAACCATTTCGGCCAACTCCGGCATTGGTTATCTGGCGATGAACGCCCGCGAGTTCCTGCAAACGGACGTGGTGGTGGTTGCCATTATCCTTTATGCCCTGCTTGGCAAACTTGCGGACGTCAGCGCCCAGTGGCTGGAACGTAGCTGGCTGCGCTGGAACCCGGCCTACACTGCTCAGGAGGCGAAAGCATGAATACTGCACGACTGAACCAGGGAACACCGTTACTGCTGAACGGCGTGACCAAACGCTACGGTGATAACACTATTCTGAATGCACTGGATCTGCATATTCCTGCCGGACAGTTTGTGGCCGTTGTTGGCCGCAGCGGTGGCGGCAAGAGTACCCTGCTGCGTCTTTTAGCCGGGCTGGAGGCGCCAAACAGCGGTGACATTCTGGCAGGCACCACGCCGCTGTCCACGATTCAGGATGATACGCGCATGATGTTTCAGGACGCGCGTCTGCTGCCGTGGAAAACGGTGATGGATAACGTCGGGCTGGGCCTGAAGGGTAGCTGGCGGGAGGATGCCCGGCAGGCACTCGTCGCCGTCGGGCTGGAGAATCGCGCGGGAGAGTGGCCTGCGGCCCTGTCGGGTGGACAAAAGCAGCGCGTGGCCCTGGCACGCGCGCTGATTCATCGTCCCGGCCTGCTGCTGCTTGATGAACCGCTCGGCGCGCTTGATGCCCTGACGCGGATCGAGATGCAGGATCTGATTGAAACCCTCTGGCAGACGCACGGCTTTACGGTACTGCTGGTGACGCATGACGTAAGCGAAGCTGTGGCAATGGCAGACAGGGTGCTGTTAATAGAAGAGGGTAAAATTGGTCTGGATCTGACGGTGGATATTCCACGTCCTCGCAGGGTGGGATCGGCCAGACTGGCGGAGCTGGAGGCGGAAGTGCTGGATAGAGTGATGAAACGTGGAGAAGCGGAGATTCAGCGGATAAAGGCTAATGCCTGATGCCCTCACCCCGGCCCTCTTCAACAGGGAGCACGGCGCAAGGGCAAATCGTAGGCCCGGTAAGCGAAGCGCCACCGGGCTTTTTTACATCAGGCCAGCGCCTTTGTAATCTTCTCGTACAGATCGCCAGACAAATTTTCCAGCCCTTTCAGCTGCTCAATTGCGGCACGCATTTTCGCCTGACGCTGCGCATCGTAGCGTTTCAGGCGGATCAGCGGCTCAATCAGACGAGACGCCACCTGCGGGTTACGGCTGTTCAGCTCGGTCAGCATTTCAACCATGAACTGATAACCGCTGCCGTCTTCAGCATGGAACGCGGCCGGGTTGCTGCTGGCAAACGCGCCAATCAGGGAGCGGACGCGGTTCGGGTTGCTCATGGTGAACGAACGGTGCTTCAGCAGGCTGCGTACGTTGCTGAGCGCATCGGCTGCCGGGCTGGTGGCCTGAAGAATGAACCACTTGTCCATCACCAGACCATCCTGATGCCACCTGTCGTCGTACTCCTGCATCAGCGCATCGCGGCACGGCAGCTCGGCGGCAACGCTTGCGGCCAGCGCAGCCAGCGCATCCGTCATGTTATCGGCTTCGTGGTACTGCTTGCTGACCAGCGTGTTCGCCAGCTCTGCCTCACCAAACGCCAGATAGCGCAGGCAGGTATTGCGCAGGGAACGTTTACCGATATCCGCATGTTCCACCCGATACGCGTCCAGCTTGTTGGCGTTGTAAATCGCCAGGAACTCGTCCGCCAGCTCGGTCGCCAGCGTGCGGGTCAGCGCTTCACGCACGGCGACGATCGCAATGGGGTCGATGATGTCAAACAGCTCGGCGATTTCAGTCGCGGACGGCAGCGTCAAAATTTCAGCCGCCAGCGCCGGGTCAATATTCTCATCCAGCAGGATGGCACGGAACGCGTCTGCCACATGAACCGGCAGCGTCAGCGGCTGGCCCTGCTGGTAACGGTTCACGTTCAGCTTGATGTAGGTCGCCAGCAGGCTTTGTGCCGCATCCCAGCGCGAGAAATCGTTGCGCGCGTGACGCATCAGGAACGTCAGCTGCTGATCGCTCCACTTGTATTCGAGTTTCACCGGCGCGGAGAACTCGCACAGCAGGGCAGGAACAGGCTGGAAATAGACGTTATCGAAGATAAAGGTCTGCTCTGCCTGGGTCACGTTCAGCACGTTATGCACCGGGTGACCGCCCTTCTGTAGCGGGATCACGTTGCCTTCGTTGTCGTACAGCTCAACGCTGAACGGAATGTGCAGCGGATGTTTCTCTTCCTGCTCCGCCGTTGGCGGTGTGCGCTGGCTGATGGTCAGCGTGTACTGCTCAGTTTCCGGGTTGTAGTCGTCTTTGACCGTCACAATCGGCGTACCGGCCTGGCTGTACCAGCGGCGGAAATGAGACAGATCCACGTTAGAGGCGTCTTCCATCGCCTGGACGAAATCGTCGCAGGTGGCCGCACTGCCGTCATGACGCTCGAAGTAAAGCTGCATCCCTTTCTGGAAATTCGCTTCGCCCAGCAGGGTGTGGATCATGCGGATAATTTCAGCGCCTTTTTCGTACACCGTCAGGGTGTAGAAGTTATTCATCTCAATGACTTTATCCGGGCGGATCGGATGGGCCATTGGACTGGCATCTTCTGCAAATTGCAGACCACGCATGGTGCGCACGTTGTTGATGCGGTTCACTGCCCGCGATCCCAGATCGGAGCTGAACTCCTGATCGCGGAAGACGGTTAAGCCCTCTTTCAGGCTCAGCTGGAACCAGTCGCGGCAGGTGACGCGGTTCCCGGTCCAGTTATGGAAATATTCGTGGCCGATAACGCGTTCGATATCAAGGTAATCTTTATCCGTTGCGGTATCGGTACGCGCCAGCACGTATTTGGAGTTGAAGATGTTAAGACCTTTATTCTCCATCGCGCCCATATTGAAGAAATCGACAGCAACGATCATATAGATGTCGAGGTCATATTCGAGGCCAAAGCGCGTTTCATCCCACTTCATGGAGTTGATGAGGGAAGTCATGGCCCACGGGGCGCGGTCAAGGTTGCCACGGTCCACGAACAGCTCCAGCGCGACTTCACGGCCAGAGCGCGTTTTAAAGGTGTCGCGCAGAACATCGAAATCGCCCGCCACCAGCGCAAACAGATAGCATGGTTTAGGGAACGGATCCTGCCACTGTACCCAGTGACGGCCATTCTCCAGTTCCCCTTCACCAATCCGGTTGCCGTTGGAAAGCAGGTACGGGTACAGCGTTTTGTCGGCAATAATTTTGGTGGTAAAGCGCGCCAGGACGTCCGGGCGATCCAGATACCAGGTAATGTGGCGGAACCCTTCGGCTTCACATTGGGTGCACAGGGCTACGCCTGACTGGTAAAGCCCTTCCAGCGCGGTATTGGCGGCAGGGCTGATTTCATTCACGATGCGCAGGGTAAAGCGTTCCGGCAGGTTGTCGATGACCAGCTGGTTGCCTTCTTCTTTATAGTCTGACCAGGCTTCATCATTAATATGCAGGGAAACCAGCGTCAGGTCTTCACCATCCAGACGCAGCGGCACGGCTGTCGCGCTCTGGCGCGTCACCTGGCTTACCGCCGTCACGACGGTTTTTGTGGCATCCAGGTCGAAGGTCAGATCGATATCGCTTATCAGGTAATCCGGCGCACGGTAGTCGTGGCGGTATTTAGCTTGTGGCTGTTGTGTCATAGAAAACCTTATGCATCGTTTGTCGAGTAACGATTCAATATATTCCGGTTGTGTAAAACGCGCTATGCAGAATGTTCATCTTTTCAGGCACAACGCCGTTTTTGCTACATTTTTATAACACGGGGCACGAAATGCGCTCGACCATAAAGTGTGCTTATGTTGTGATCGGGGTTCAATAAATCACTAAACAGGGTATACTCCGGAGTTGTTTATTGTACTAAACGCTCCCGTGAGAGGATGCTACAGCGCACCTATGACTCAATTCGCTTCTCCGGTTCTGCATACGTTGCTGGATACCGACGCGTACAAGCTGCATATGCAGCAAGCCGTGTTTCACCACTATCATGATGTTCATGTTGCGGCGGAATTTCGCTGCCGGGGTGACGACTTGCTGGGTATCTACGCAGATTCCATTCGTGAACAGGTCGATGCCATGCAGCATCTGGCGCTCACCGATGACGAATATCAGTGGCTTTCAGGCCTGCCTTTCTTTAAAGCGGACTATCTGAACTGGCTGCGTGAGTTCCGCTATAAGCCGGAACAGGTCACCGTCACCAATGATAACGGCAAGCTGGACATTCGTCTGACCGGCCCGTGGCGCGAAGTGATCATGTGGGAAGTGCCGCTTCTGGCCGTGATCAGCGAGCTGGCCCACCGCTATCGCTCCCCTGAAACCGGTGTAACGCAGGCGGTTGCCGCTCTGGAGAATAAACTCGTTGAGTTTTCCAGACTGACAGAAGGGCTGGATATGTCCCGCTTCCGTCTGATGGACTTTGGCACGCGCCGCCGCTTCTCTCGCGAGGTTCAGGAAGCCATTGTCAGACGTCTGCAACAGGAGCCGTGGTTCGTTGGCACCAGTAACTACGATCTGGCGCGTCGCCTTGATTTAACGCCGATGGGTACCCAGGCGCACGAATGGTTCCAGGCGCACCAGCAGATCAGCCCTGACCTTGCCAACAGCCAGCGCGCCGCCCTCGCCGCGTGGCTTGAGGAATACCCGGATCGGCTGGGTATTGCCCTTACCGACTGCATTACCATGGACGCGTTCCTGCGCGACTTTGGCCCTGAGTTTGCCGAACGCTACCAGGGTTTGCGCCATGATTCCGGGGACCCGGTTGAATGGGGTGAGAAAGCCATCGCCCATTACGAAAAACTGGGTATCGATCCCATGAGTAAGGTGCTGGTCTTCTCCGATAACCTTGACCTGGCGAAAGCCGTCGACCTTTATCGCCACTTCTCATCGCGGGTGAACCTGAGTTTCGGAATTGGTACGCGCTTAACCTGTGATATCCCCCAGGTGAAACCGCTGAACATCGTCATAAAGCTAGTGGAATGTAACGGTAAGCCGGTCGCGAAGCTCTCCGACAGCCCTGGCAAAACCATCTGCCATGACAAAGCGTTTGTCCGCGCATTACGTAAAGCCTTCGATCTGCCTCAGGTTAAAAAAGCCAGTTAACGGCTTCGGGGGAGCCTTCATGGCTCCCCTTCTCTTATTAATTTCTTATTTCTTCTCTTAAGACGGTGAAATTTACTTGTCTGATAGCGGATGGCAGGTAACATAGATATCCCCCCTATCAGGGCGGACAAGTGTTTATTTTTTCCGACTATTAACAGAGAGAATATTATGAGCGTTGTGCCTGTAGCCGACGTACTCCAGGGCCGTGTCGCCGTTGACCAGGAGGTCACCGTGCGCGGATGGGTGCGTACTCGCCGAGATTCTAAAGCTGGCATCTCCTTCCTCGCCGTCTATGACGGTTCCTGCTTTGATCCTATACAGGCCGTCATTAATAATTCTCTGCCCAATTACAATGATGACGTTCTGCACCTGACAACCGGCTGTTCCGTGATCGTCACCGGTGTTGTAGTGGCCTCTCCGGGCCAGGGTCAGAGCTACGAAATTCAGGCGACCTCGGTGGAAGTGACCGGCTGGGTTGAAGATCCGGACACCTATCCGATGGCTGCAAAGCGTCACAGCATCGAATATCTGCGTGAAGTTGCGCACCTGCGTCCGCGCACCAACCTGATTGGTGCAGTGGCGCGCGTGCGTCATACGCTGGCGCAGGCGCTGCATCGCTTCTTTGACGAGCAGGGTTACTTCTGGGTGTCTACTCCGCTGATCACGGCATCCGATACCGAAGGCGCAGGTGAAATGTTCCGCGTTTCAACGCTGGATATGGAAAACCTGCCACGTACGCCGGAAGGAAAAGTCGATTACGACAAAGACTTCTTTGGTAAAGAAGCCTTCCTGACGGTTTCCGGCCAGCTCAACGGCGAAACCTACGCCTGTGCGCTGTCTAAGATCTACACCTTCGGCCCAACCTTCCGTGCGGAAAACTCCAACACCAGCCGTCACCTGGCGGAATTCTGGATGCTGGAGCCGGAAGTCGCCTTTGCCGATCTGAATGACGTGGCTGGCCTGGCAGAAGCGATGCTGAAATACGTGTTCAAAGCCGTTCTCGAAGAACGCGCAGACGACATGAAATTCTTCGCTGAGCGTGTCGATAACGACGCCATCGCCCGTCTTGAACGCTTCGTCTCCGCAGACTTCGCGCAGGTGGATTACACCGACGCGGTCGCTATCCTGGAAAAATGCGGTGAGAAATTCGAAAACCCGGTTTACTGGGGCGTGGATCTCTCCTCCGAGCATGAACGTTATCTGGCAGAGAAGCACTTCAAAGCACCGGTTGTGGTGAAAAACTATCCGAAAGACATTAAGGCGTTCTATATGCGCCTTAACGAAGATGGTAAAACCGTTGCCGCGATGGATGTTCTGGCGCCGGGCATCGGTGAGATCATCGGTGGCTCCCAGCGTGAAGAGCGCCTGGATGTACTGGATGCGCGTATGCAGGAGATGGGCCTGAACCCGGCGGACTACAGCTGGTATCGCGATCTCCGTCGTTACGGCACCGTTCCGCACTCTGGCTTTGGCCTGGGCTTCGAACGTCTGATTGCTTACGTAACAGGTGTTCAGAACGTACGTGATGTGATTCCGTTCCCACGCACACCGCGTAACGCAAGTTTCTAACCGACCAAATCATTAATGGCCAGCAAATGCTGGCCATTATTTTATCCTGCAATGTCAGTTTTCGTCAGTCAAAAGTAAGCGTCTATAAACCACAACCCCGCAATTCCCTCTACCTGTTACGTTTTGTTTCCACGAAATATCCTTAGACAAAAAAATAACCCTATTCTTATTGCGCTTAATACAATCCTTACGCAATAGCACAAAAAACAACCACTTTCACAGCCATCTGGATGGCTTTTGTCGATTATAAGAAAAAATGAGCCGTTTAACTTCTGTTTATACGAAAGACCTTTAGCTAAATTAAACATAAGGAAATCATATATATAAGAATAAAGCGGAGGTTTAATTCACCAGAACGCGCTGAAGTTTGAGGTGCTTCACAAAGTTCCCAAAAATACATATTTAGTTACACATATTTTCTTTTGGTAACTGAATCTTGAAGATTGTAGCACTTTCAGTGTAGCGAAACGGTTCTATGAATGGAAAGATGCCTGTCAGACACATAAAGACACCTAACTCTCATCAATAGTTCCGGAAATATTTATTGACAGAATTTATTGACGGCAGTGGCGAGTGTCATAAAAAAACCAATGAGGGTAATAAATAATGATGAAGCGCAATATCCTGGCAGTGGTAGTCCCTGCCCTGCTGGTAGCCGGTGCAGCAAACGCTGCTGAAATCTATAACAAAGACGGCAACAAATTAGATCTTTACGGGAAAGCAGTTGGCCTGCATTACTTCTCTGATTACGCGGGCAACGATGGCGACAACACTTACGCGCGTCTGGGCTTCAAAGGTGAAACTCAGATCAACGATCAGCTGACTGGCTACGGTCAGTGGGAATACAACTTCCAGGGTAACAACTCTGAAGGCGGCGATGCGCAGAACGGCAACAAAACCCGTCTGGCATTCGCAGGTCTGAAATTTGGTGACGCAGGCTCCTTCGACTACGGTCGTAACTACGGTCTGGTCTATGACGCAATCGGCATCACCGATATGCTGCCTGAGTTCGGCGGCGACACCGGCGCGAGCGATAACTTCTTCGCAGGCCGTACGGGTGGTCTGGCGACTTACCGTAACAGCAACTTCTTCGGCCTGGTTGACGGTCTGAACTTTGGTGTTCAGTACCTGGGCAAAAATGAACGTGATGACGCAGTACGTTCCAACGGCGACGGCTGGGCGACCTCTCTGAGCTATGACTACGAAGGCTTCGGCATTGTTGGTGCTTATGGCGCCGCTGACCGTACCAACAACCAGCAGACGCTGGAATGGGGTGAAGGCGACAAAGCTGAACAGTGGGCAACCGGCCTGAAATACGACGCGAACAACATCTACCTGGCAGCCATTTATGGCGAAATGCGTAACGCAGCGCGCCTGGGCAGCCGTGGTTTCGCTAACAAGTCTCAGGACTTCTCTGTTGTCGCTCAGTACCAGTTCGATTTCGGCCTGCGTCCATCCATCGCTTACTACAAATCTAAAGCGAAAGACGTAGAAGGTATCGGTGACGAAGACTACATCAACTACGTTGATATCGGTGCGACCTACTACTTCAACAAAAACATGTCTACCTATGTTGACTATCAGATCAACCAGCTGAAAGACGACAACAAGCTGAACATCAACAACGACGACATCGTGGCTCTGGGTCTGGTTTACCAGTTCTAATCAGCACACCTCGTTGCTATATGCTTAATGAACAGGGCTTCGGCCCTGTTTTTTTATTCCCGAGAGAAAATAATAGCGACTTTTGAAAAGCCGCACGCTTTTCGTCGCAAACGGTTGGCATTTTGTAAATCTACCGTTAACCTGATAGCGGATTTCACTTCTGTAATCACAATGGAACTTCGTCATGTTTGAGAACATTACTGCCGCTCCTGCCGACCCAATTCTGGGCCTGGCCGATCTGTTTCGTGCCGACGACCGCCCTGGCAAAATCAACCTGGGTATTGGTGTATATAAAGATGAAACCGGCAAAACTCCGGTACTGACCAGCGTCAAAAAAGCTGAGCAGTATCTGCTGGAAAACGAAACCACCAAAAACTACCTCGGTATTGATGGTATCCCTGAATTTGGTCGCTGCACCCAGGAGCTGCTGTTCGGCAAAGGCAGCACCATTGTGAGCGAAAAACGCGCCCGCACGGCGCAGACCCCAGGCGGTACCGGCGCACTGCGCGTGGCGGCAGATTTCCTGGCGAAAAACACCTCTGTGAAGCGTGTCTGGGTAAGCAATCCAAGCTGGCCGAACCACAAGAGCGTGTTTAATTCTGCGGGTCTGGAAGTCCGTGAATACGCCTACTATGACGCGGCAAACCATGCGCTGGACTTCGATGGTTTGCTGGCCAGCCTGAGCGAAGCCCAGGCGGGCGATGTGGTGCTGTTCCATGGCTGCTGCCATAACCCAACTGGTATCGATCCTACGCTTGAACAGTGGGAACAGCTGGCTAAGCTGTCCGTTGAAAAAGGCTGGCTGCCGCTGTTCGACTTCGCTTACCAGGGCTTTGCCCGTGGTCTGGAAGAAGATGCTGAAGGTCTGCGCGCATTCGCCGCCGTCCATCAGGAGCTGATTGTCGCAAGCTCCTATTCCAAGAACTTTGGTCTGTATAACGAGCGTGTCGGCGCCTGTACGCTGGTGGCCGCAGACGATCAAACTGTCGATCGCGCATTCAGCCAGATGAAGTCCGTGATCCGCGCTAACTACTCCAACCCACCGGCACACGGTGCGTCTGTAGTTGCGACGATCCTGAGCAACGATGCGCTGCGCGCAATCTGGGAACAAGAGCTGAACGATATGCGTCAGCGCATTCAACGCATGCGTCTGCTGTTTGTGAACACGCTGGCTGAGAAAGGCGCCGACCGTGACTTCAGCTTCATCATCAAGCAGAACGGCATGTTCTCCTTCAGCGGCCTGACCAAAGAGCAGGTGCTGCGCCTGCGTGAAGAGTTTGGCGTCTATGCCGTTGCCTCTGGCCGCGTGAACGTTGCAGGTATGACGCCTGACAACATGGCGCCACTGTGCGAAGCCATTGTCGCGGTGCTGTAACCTGCACCCATAAAAAAAGCCTGCATCGCGCAGGCTTTTTTATTGAAAGGGTTTACCAGACAGGCATTTCATCCTGAAGGAACGGGTTATGCAACCGCTCATCGCCCAGCGTTGACATTGGTCCGTGTCCAGGGATAAACGTCACATCATCACCTAACGGTAATAGCTTCTGCTTAATCGACTGAATCAGCTGACCGTGATCGCCGCGTGGGAAATCGCTGCGTCCTACGCCCCCTTTGAAAATCACGTCACCGGAAATCAGCAGGCGTGACACGTCATCAAAGAAGACAATATGGCCGGGCGTATGCCCGGGGCAATGCAACACCTGTAAAGTTACATTCCCTACGTTAACGCGATCGCCTTCGTTCAGCCAGCGGTCCGGTGTCAGTGGCTGACAGTCATCCAGACCAAACATGCGGCTTTGGGCAGGCAGCCCCTGAAGCCAGAACTCATCTTCTTTTTCCGGGCCGATAATCGGCACACCGTAGTGTTCAGCCAGTTCAGCCGCTGCACCCACATGGTCAAGATGGCCATGGGTCAGTAAAATCTGCATCAGCGTTACACCGCTGGCAGCGACTTCCTGCTTGATTGTCTCAGCGTCGCCACCGGGATCAACAAGCGCGGCCAGTTTAGTTTGTTCACACCAGATCAATGAACAGTTCTGTGAGAACGCGGTAACCGGAATAATACGATAGTTCATACTGCTCCTGTGTTTCGTTATTACCAGTGCCGAACCGGCCCGGTATCAATATGCACAAAGTTGCTACGTGGGTAGTATCCTACACCACCTGCGCGCATAGATAACGCCGCTTTGCGAATATTGGCTAACGAAACGCCTTCAATATGGAAATCCATCGCCTGCCCTTTGGTGTGATAGCTTTTTTTCGCTACCCCACGGCTGTGGGCGCGCAGTTCATTGTTGGTATCCAGAGAGCGATAGCCAGAAATGAGTTGCACCGGCCTTTTGGTCCCCAGCAGTCCCTGCAAGCGGTAAAGCTGATCGAATAATCCAGGGTCGATGGCTTTGATTTTGTTCGCGCGGAAATCACGGAAAAAATGGTTGAGTCGTGCTAATTCATCCTGAATATAGCCTCTGCCATCGAAAAATTCCGCTTTAAGCGTCTCACCAGTATGCAGATTGTTGAGCGTTAAAATACGCGGACGAGGTGTCGAGAGGGTGGCAAATGCTGGCATCGGAAGGATGGCTGCTGCGCCCAGCGCAACGCCACCTAACGCCAGCAATTTGCGGCGATTAGCGTCAAATTTGTCCATGATAATCAGGTCTACAGGTAAAAGAAATTGTCAATATGCTTAGCGCACGAAGGGCACCATAACTGGCAAAGCCTGCTACGTCAAGGCGCCCAATCCCAGTGAATACGCGGCTTGCAGCCAGATCGCCTCATATTCACCATAACTTACGACAATCATTTTTACCGAACTACTTCATTTACCTGATTAATTGTTCCGCTTTTGGCAAGATTTGTGCGCCGGATCGCGCTGTCAGATCATAATTGTAAATATCTGTACGATACTGGGTACGTCCGTCCGCGCCCACAAACGCCGTCAGATAGTAAAGATTGACCGGAATATTGTGGCGGATATTGACGTAACGCGTATCCCCCTGCTTCAGGGCATCTGATATCCGCGTATCGTTCCAGCCTGCATCCTGCAACAGCATATTCGCCAGTTCGGAGGCCTTATTCACGCGAACGCAGCCAGAACTGAGCGCGCGTGCGTCTTTCTGGAACAAATTATGGTTCGGGGTATCATGCAGATAGATTGCGTCCGAACTTGGCATATTGAATTTGTAACGTCCGAGCGAGTTATGCGCACCCGGTGCCTGCTGGAAACGGAACGGCAGGTTCGAAGGCGTAATCGTTGACCAGTCGACCATCCAGGGGTCAATCGCTTCTTTGCTGTTCCAGCCACGCATCACCGTATAGTTATGTCGCTCCAGATAGCCCGGGTCATTCCAGACCTTAGGCAGGATATCTTTGCGCGCCAGCGTCGGCGGCACGTTCCACGGCGGGTTAACCACCACGTTATTCAGCGCGCTGCTCATCATCGGCGTTTTGCGGTCAGGTCGACCCACAATCACGCGGGACGCCAGCACTTCGCTACCGTCCTGATAGTAGACCAGGGAGTACGCCGGAATGTTGACCATAATGCCGGTGGATAACGTGCCCGGCAGCAAGCGCAAGCGCTGGATATTCAACGCCAGCACCCCTGCCCGCTGGGCCGGAGAGACGTTCAGCCAGTCGCGAGTCGATGGACCAATCACGCCGTCGGCGCCCAGCCCCTGCGCGGCCTGGAACTGCTTCACTGCCGCGACCAGCTCGCGATCGTAAGCGGCGGGCTTATTGCTCAGTGCAACGGCGGTTTTCTCTTTTACCGGCGCCGACGGGCTGACGACTGCGTTTTGCGTCTCGTCGCCGGGCAGCGCAATTTTAGGGCCGCTGTCAAGCATGCCAGACCGTTTCATAATTTCGCGAATCGCAGGCACATCGCCGCTCCATTGTCCCGGACGCAGCGTTGCTGTTCCACGCAACTGAGGCCACGGGCGGGAATCCGCGACCAGCTCAAGAAGCGACTGATGCATCGTGGCATACTGCGGGTGGGCGGGCGCAAGGCTTGCGATAAAGCGCGGCAGTTCACCGTTGTCCAGCGACAGCTGCCACTGATTAATGACGGACAGCGCGGGCGTCGCCAGCTTGTACGGTTTACTGCTGTATAACCAGCGGTTGCCGTTCACCGAAATCCCCGCCACAAACTGCAAGTAGCCCATCATGGCATCAGACAGCACCACATCACGCGCCTGTCCGGTAACGGCAGGGTCGGTCAGGAGTTCAACCCAGGTCGTGAACTGTGGCTGAAAACCTGCAATCGCCACTTCAGCCAGCTGCTGCTGGAAGGCACGTACCGCCTCGCGATTTTCCCACATCGGTTTCATATCGCGCGCAGCGTAAAGCAGCGTGAGCTGGTTAATATAAGCGGGAGTATAGCCCGAGGGCAGCCCGGTCATAAGCTGCTGGCGTAATGATTCAGTATCGATGCCTTCCGGCAGCGGTTTAATGCCGGCCATGATGGCCGTCGCCGGAGACTGATCCAACGGTTGTGACAGCGACGTCGGCTGCGCGCCCATCGTCGCGGAGCTGTCAGTCGGTACAATTTCAGGCTCATCGGCCTGAGCGGTAAACAGTGGAGCAAACATCACTGTCAGGCACAAACTCAGCGCAGACAGCTGACGACCACGATCTTTCTTAAGCAACATCCCTTGCCCCCTGTTTTTCACGACATGCCCAGTATTATGGAGCTTTCCTTAAGTATAGAAAGGCATACACGCTGCTGCCTTACCTTATGTAAAGAAGTTTAAAGATAACGCAGCCCTGAACACAAGTTAAGTGAATAAAAAAAGCGACGCCTGAGCGCCGCCTTTTATCATACCCGGGGTTAAGAGGCGTCAGCCGTGCCCGGTAAAGACTCCGGAGGCTGCGGCGCAAAGCCACGCAGACCTACGACGTGTACATGTTCACTGTTCTGGAACACTTTACGCACCAGCTTATAGGTTGTCCCTTTTTCCGGACTGATGTTTTCCGGCGCCGCGATGATAAGCTGCATATCGAGTCGCTCGCAAAGCTCAAACAGCGTGGCGATGGAGCGGGCGTCGAGACGCGCGGCTTCATCGAGGAACAGCAGACGGCATGGAGAGATGTCCTTGCCACGCAGACGACGCGCTTCATCTTCCCAGCTCTGCACCACCATCACCAGAATCGACATACCGGTACCGATGGCTTCACCGGTAGAGAGCGCACCGGATTCCGCGCGCAGCCAGCCGTCTGAGCCACGGTTAACCTCAACTTCCATTTCCAGATAGTTGCGGTAGTCCAGCAACTCCTCGCCGATGGTTTGCGGCGTACGCTGGCCCATGTCAATCTGCGGATTCAGACGCTGATACAGCTTCGCCAGCGCTTCGGAGAAGGTCAGGCGGTTACTGTTGAACAGATCCTGATGCTGCTCATGCTGTTCAGACAACACGTCAAGCAGCGTGGAGTGCGCCTCACGCACGTTCACGTTCAGCCGCACGCTGTTGACCTGGCCAAACGACACGCTTTGCAGGCCCTGGTTCAGCTGACGGATACGGTTCTGCTCGCGCTGAATGGTTTTACGAATAATATTCGCCACGCTGCGGGAGCTGATTGCCAGCTTCTGCTCGCGGGAGGTCAGCTCCTCCGTCAGACGGCCCAGCTCGATCTCCATCTGTTCGATCGCTTCAACCGGATCGTCGGTACGGATGATGTCCTGACGAATACGCTCGCGTAAGTGCTGATAAACCGCCACGAAGAACTGAATTTTGCGCTCAGGACGCTTCGGATCTTCGGACATGCGCAGCACGTCGCGCAGGTGTTCATTGTCCGCCACGGCCAGACGCAGCGCACCCAGCGCCTTATCCGACATAGAGCGCAGTTCATCGGCTGACAGGTACGCCAGCTCGCGACGGTGCAGACGACGCTCCACGTTGTTGTCCTTCACCATGCGCATCACCGCGCACCAGCCCGCCTTCGCGGTCACAACCTGTTCACGCATCTCAAAATAGTCGCGCTCCAGCTTGCGCAGACGACGCGTCAGGTTGTCCATCTCCGCTTCACAGAAGGTCAGCGCTTTTTCGAGCTGATTACGACGCGCACGGTTGTTGCTGAGCTGAGCATGCAGCTCATCGCGGCGAATACGCGCCCGCTCTTCTGCGCCGCTGTCGGCGCGCACGCCAATGTCCTGCAACTCTTTATGCAGGTCATTTAACAGCTCTTTCTTGGTGTCGAAGGAGCTTTTCAGCGATGCCATGACCTGGCTGTACTGGCTCAGCTGTGCAGCGTGAGTACGCATCGCTTCACGGGCGCGCGTTCGTTCCGCTTCGGCCTGCTCAAGACGCTGGCGCAGCTTTTCATTCAGATCGCTGTTCCCGCTCAGCATTTCTGCTGAATCGGAGTAGCCGAAGTGTGCGCGACGTTGCACCACTTCCGTGAGGGCAAACGCCTGCTGACGCGCTTCGCGCTGCACCTGCTGTGACCAGGCGTAATCTTCTTTTAACTGCTCAAACTGTTCCGGGTCGCTCTGGAGAACGGAAACCAGCGGCTCCAGTTTTGCCAGCTGATTGCCGTGTTGCTGCACAAAGCGCGCCGCTTCCTGCGCTTCGTCCAGACGTTCCTGAATCTCATCCACGCGGTCGGCGAGCGTATCGTCCGCCAGCAGGTTCAGGCGCGGCAGGATGCGGTTAAGGGCCGCAACGCCCTCTTTCGCCTGCTCAAACTGCACGCGGCTTTGCTGGTTGTCATTTTCATGGCTGGCAAGCGCACGCTCCAGCTCACCGCGGCGGGTGTTGAGCTTACGAATTTCGGCTTCCGGATCGGGCTGGAAGGCAACGCCCAGATGGCTGCCGATAAAGCGGCTGAACGCCTGATGCAGACGCTGGGTTTTCTGCACGTCAAACGACAGGGTCGCAAAACGCTCTGAAAGCGTTTCACGCTCGGCGTGCAGGCTTTCAATACGGTTTTCACGCGCGGCGCGGCCAAACAGCGGCAGTTCCGGGAAGCGCGAATAGCGCCACTGGCGATCGGCGATTTTCACCACCACCGCTTTTTCCAGCTCGTCGACGCTGAATACGCTGTCATCAAACGACTGCGGATCCCCTTCGATGAGGTAGAGATCTTCCGGGCAGTCTTCCAGCCCTGCAAGCTGGTCAGAAATCAGCGACAGATCCGGCACTACAATCGCGTTACGGGACGGACCGTACAGCGCGGAGAAGTATGGCGCATCGTCCAGGCCGACGTCGTCGTAAATTTCAGACAGCAGCACGCCGCCGAAACGCTCGGCTAACGCATTCAGGCGCGGATCTTCTGAGCCGCCAGGCTGGCTTAAACGCTCGATTTCTTCATCGACGTCACGCTTGCGCGCGCCCACTTCGTCACGCTCAACAATCGCTTCGCGTTCGCGCTCCAGCAGCTGTTGCATGTATTCGGTGACGTCCTGGCTGGAGGCAAACTCCTGACCACACTGCTCGCTGAGCTGGTTCAGGCTGCTTTGTGCGGCCAGCCAGATCGGCGCACGCTGTAAGAGAGTCTTCGAACGGGACTGAAGCTGTTCCAGCTCCTGACGCAGCGTCATGCGCTGTTCGCTGGCGTTCGATACGGTATCGGACAGGGCCGCAATACGCGCTTCCAGCTCCTGATGCAGAGCCTCAAGCTCGTCGAAATCGTAATTTTTACCCTGACGTTTGCAAAATTCCGCCAGCAGACGCTCAGCTTCCTGCTGTTCACGCAGACGCTGTTCCAGCTCGTTCAGGCGCATGCGCAGCGGCTGCACCTGCTCGGCCAGATGGCGCTGATTAACGCCGTCGCGCAGTAGCTCACGGGCAACGTCCCATGCTTCGTTACGCGCCAGCGGACCGTTGATCGCCACCACCAGCTGGTACGCCTGCTCAAACTGGCTGTGTGCCGTTTGCGCCACGCTCATTTTCTGATCGAGAGAAAGCAGTTTCTCAGTGGCTTCCTGCTCTTTGGCCTGGAAGGTATCCAGCCATTCGTCAGCGCTTTCAGGGGTCAGGTCCGGCAGGTGGCACAGCTCTTTGGCACGCTGCAACGCCTGCAGCGCCTGGTTGTATTGGATCGCGCGGGTCTGCTGCACGTCCAGCGCCTGCTGGTAGTCTGCGAGCTGGCTTTTCAGCTCATCCACTTCCAGCTCGGCGGCTTCCGCGCGGGCTTCGTTCTCTTCCTGCAAATCGGCGGCTTCTGCCACCACTTCATTTTGCTCTTCAAGACGAATTTGCAGCTCATCGAGATCGGCTTCATAGCGCTCGATTTTTTCCTGCTGACGCAGCGCGGTTTGCACCAGGTTCAGATGATCGCTGGCCGCCTGGTAATCGGCTTCCAGATCCCCTTCGGCACCGTTGTGCTCGCCCAGTTCGCGCGCCATTTCGACATGCTTATACTGCTCGGCGACCAGCTGTTTGCGGGAGGTAAACAGCTCGCGGCGGTATTCCAGCGCCTGATCGAGATGAATACGGCGCTCGTTGGCGTGACGCATATAGTCTGCCGCCACGTAGTTGGTGGCTTCGCTGATCAGGTGCTTAAACAGATCGCGGTCAGATTGCGTAACGCGAATCGCTTCCAGCGTCATGCGGTTTTCACGCAGCGCGGCTTCCATATCCTGGAAGGCCTTACGCACGCCGCTGTTTTCCGGCAGCAGGTAGTCGCGCAGGGAGCGGGTAATGGCGCTTGAAATACCGCCGTACAGGGAAGCTTCAATTAGACGGTAGTATTTACTACGATCTGACGCGCTGCGCAGACGACGGGCCACCACGCCGAGATCGAACATCAGAGAGTGGTAGTCGGTAATGGAGTTAAACTGCTTAAACTGCACGCCTTCGATGGCTTCCAGCTTGTCTTTCAGCTCCTGGAGCGTCAGAACACGCGCCTGACGTTCATTCAGGGTTTCCGTCAGCAGCGCGGTCGGCTGCACGGAGGTTGGCAGCCCCTGGATCGCAAACGGTTTGATATCTACTTTACGGTCGCGGCCGGCAACCTGCTGCAGGCGCACGCCTACAACCACGCGCTGATGACGGGAGTTGATCACGTCCAGCACCGAATAACAGACGCCCGCTTTCAGCTTACCGTGCAGCCCTTTATCTCGGGAGCCGCTCGTTGCACCCGCTTCAGTGGTGTTACGGAAGTGCAGCAGGGTCAGGTCAGGGATCAGCGCCGTCACGAAGGCCGCCATGGTGGTGGATTTACCTGCCCCGTTACCGCCGGAGAGCGTTGTCACCAGCTCATCCAGATCGAAGGTTCGGGCAAAGAAGCCGTTCCAGTTAATCAGCGTTAGTGAGCGAAATTTACCGCGTTCAATCATTACTCTTCCTCCCCGCTATCCGGCTGATTCTCTTCGTGCTCGTCATTGAGCTGCAAATGGTTTTCCACCGGCATCGCTTCACCGTCACGGATCATGCGCAGCTGTGCTTCACGCGCATCGTCACCCGCACGCACGTCGGCACCAAAGCGGAAGACCGATTCGGTAATGCGGAACTTGCTGCTGTCGTGACCCATGAACCAGACCATTCCCAGACGGCGCAGACGGTTCAGGGAAGAGCGAACTTTTTCCTGTAATTTCTGACGGTCCAGATCGGACCCCGTCGAGCGGTTATTTACCAGCTTGAGCAGCTTGCTTTCATCCGCCAGCGACAGCAGCTCATCGTAAAGCTCCTGCTGGGTGAAGATCCCTTCATTCGCCAGACGTTCCGGGCTGAGGTAGAGGTAGCAGAGAATTTTGCCGACCATCATATCCAGTTCGGAAAGCACCGAGCGCGGAATAAGCGTAGTAGAGCGCGGACGCAGGTAGAAAAACCCTTCCGGCGCGCGGATCAGCTCAACGTTATAGCGAGCGTAAAACTCTTCCAGATAATCCTGAAAGTCCATCAAAAAGGCGTGATTATCCAGCTCGTCAAGGCCAATGTGACGACCGGCACGCAGCTGGCTGTCCAGCGCCGGAAACAACGGATTCGCCAGCGCCTGTGCCAGCTTAACTGGCATCACTTGTTCAATATTTGTCAATGACATGCGCCTGTACCTTGGCTCCGTAATCGTTAATCGGCTGCCACTTCGGCGGCAGTCCGGTGAAATCGGCTTGTGCGATGCCCAGGCGCACCGCCTGGTCTACAACAATGCGGGCTACATCGAAGTGGCGCGCGCGCGGATACTGCGCCAGATAGTCGCGTACCACGAGGCCAAGATCCAGCGGTGCTTGTCTGGCTTTATAGACAGCGAGCTGTTCTTCGATCATCGCCGCAAGCTGCTCGCGAATTTCGTTAAATTCTTCGTATTCCAGATCCGGCGGCAGTTCACCGGTGACCTCTTCATCACGCAGCGCCATCTCTTCGTCGCGCATATCCAGAAGACGATCGGCGTTGGCGTAGGTCAGCGCCCACGGCGCATCAAAGTAGGTCTGTACCGACTGGCGCAGACGCTGAGCAAAGACGCGGTTCTTATCCATATCGATGGCGGTACGGATAAATTTATGCACGTGGCGGTCGTAACCGATCCACAGGTCGATCGACTGCTGGCCCCAGCTGATAATGCGGTCAAGCTTACTCTGCAAATCAAACACCAGACGGTCGATAAAATGCAGATCGTCGTGCGCCATCGTCGCGTCCTGGATGCGCAGCAGGTTGGCCTGCAGCTTATCCCCAGCCGCCTCCAGCGTATCCTGCAACTCACGTAGCGTACCGGACGTTTCTGACAGCAAAAGTTCACAGCTGGAGATGGCCGCACGCCAGTCTTTATTCAGCAGTTGAGCGATATCGTCTTTGACCTGCTGCTGCTGTTCGTCCATCAGACGTTGAGTCAGATCGATACTGTCGAAAATCTCGGCGACCGAGTATTTTAGCGGCGCGTAAACGTTGCGATGCCAGTGGAACTCGTCACCGTTTTCATCAGCCGCGTCGGCGGCACGCTTCAGCTCGCCTGCAACAATGGAGAGCTGCATGGAGAGACGCAGCGTGGAAAATTCGCGCTGGCGGATGTAATAGTCGGTAATGCCAATGCCCAGTGGCGTAAGACGATAGATGGCGTTTCCTTCCGCCTGCTCGCTGGTAAAGCGGTTCAGCAGACGTTGACGCACCATATCATTGATTGCGTTGTTGGCACGCACGCTAATGGTTTCGCTGGTTTGCTCAAACGCATCACTGACGTGGCGGAACGCATCCACCAGTTCGCCTTCACTCATTTCGCCATCCAGGCGTTCGCCGTTTAGCGTCGCAACCGCCAGCAGGAATGAGAGTCTGTCTACCGGCAGCGAGATGGAGAAATCGTTTTTCCTGGCCCAGGCAACCAGTTCGGGGACTGTCTGGGAAAATTCACTCATAGATTATCCTTGCATCTGCGGCTTGCGCGCGGTGACGTGGATATAGCGGCCAAGGCTCAGATAAGGCTCCTGGCGGCAGTACCGCGTCTCTATTTCTGTTAAGGCGTCTAAACAGTCATCCTGTTTTTGTTTATCACGCAGATAATCATGAAACACCCTCACGCCGGTTTTGCCGGTAATTTCCCAACCGATCTCCTCCAGCCAGCCATAGACCTGCTGCGGTTCACGGGGGAAATCCGGTGAAAGCGTGCGTCGTTTCTTTTTATACATGCCCTGCTGTACATAGCCAAAATTGCCGACCAGCACGTTTCGCATTAGCAGGCCGTTGGCATTGTAAAACATCAGCGATAACGCACCGCCCGGGCGCAACATCGACCACAGCGTTTTTAACATCGCTTGTGGTTCGGCGACCCATTCGAGCACAGCATGAAACAATATCAGATCAACCTGCGTTTCCAAATGCTGCGGAATGTCCTGAGCGGCGCAATGTATAAAATGCATGTTGTCGCTCACACCTTTCTCTTCTGCCGCTCGCCCGGCGCGCGCAACCATCTCGGCAGAAAGATCGCAAAGCGTGACGTGATGTCCCCGCTGCGCCATCAGAATTGCAGTCTGCCCTTCCCCACCGCCGGCATCCAGTACGCGCAACGGTCGGTCACCAAATTCAGCCAGCAGCTTATCCAGATCCTGCCAGAGGATCGTCTGACGAAGCTGACCTTTGGTGGTGCCATAAATGTTGCGCGAAAACTTTTCCGCGATGTCATCAAAATTGCGATCCCGCATTGGGAGGGTTCCACTCACTGCAAAACCGCTATTTTGTCACACCCGCGCGGAGAATGAACCACTCTGGTGTAATATCACGGGCAATCGCCTGCTGTATGGTTAAAAAAGGAACCAAAAAGGATGCTTTTTACCCTAAAAAAATATATCGGAGGCATGATGCTTCCCCTTCCCCTGCTGTTGCTTCTCATCGCGCTGGGGCTGGCATTGATATGGTTTAGCCGCTTTCAGAAAAGCGGTAAATCCCTCGTCACCGTGGGCTGGCTGGCGCTGCTGTTACTCAGCCTGCAACCGGTCGCTGACGGTTTGTTACGCCCGATTGAAAACACCTACCCGACGTGGCAGGGAAACCAGAAGGTGGACTACATCGTGGTGCTGGGCGGCGGGTATACCTGGGATCCGAACTGGGCGCCCAGCTCGAACCTGATCAACAACAGTCTGCCGCGTCTGAACGAGGGGATCCGCCTGTGGCTGGCCAATCCAGGATCGAAGATGATCTTCACGGGCGCTGCGGCAAAAACCAACCCGGTAAGTACCGCTGAAGCAGGGGCAAGAGTGGCTGAATCGCTTGGCGTACCACGTTCCGCCATCATCACGCTGGATAGCCCAAAAGATACCGAAGAAGAAGCTGCTGCGGTGAAACAAGCCATCGGTGATGTGCCGTTCCTGCTGGTGACCTCTGCTTCACACCTGCCGCGCGCAATGATTTTCTTTGAGAATCAGGGCCTGCATCCGCTTCCTGCTCCGGCAAACCAGCTGGCCATTGACGCCCCGCTCAACCCGTGGGAACGGATAATCCCGTCCCCGGTATGGCTGATGCACAGCGACCGCGTCGGTTACGAGACGCTTGGCCGCCTGTGGCAGTGGCTTAAGGGTTCGTCAGGCAAGCCAGGGCAGGAGTGATTTTGCGGCCAGATCGAAACTGGTTCGATTAAAGCGCCCGGTGTTGACCAGTTGCGCCACCTCATCCCAGAGAAGATAGAGCCAGCGTCGCCAGAGAAAGGCCTCCGCAACGGGGGCGCGCTGAAGATAGTGCCAGAGCAAATCTTCCGCCGCCCCGCCCTCGCTCAGCCTGAACAGATCGTACTCGCGCGGCGCCCAGAGCATGATCCCCGGCCCGACCATTGCCAGAAGCTGATCGCTGCGCGAGTCTTTAAGCATACTGCGCAGCGTGAAGTTGCCGTGAACCAGCACGCAGTTGTCGTTAAAGCCCTCAAACAGCGTCGGAAGACATTCCCGGGTGCGGAACAGAATACGTTTGTCCTGCATCGTTAAACCGGTGTTGTTGAACTGGTTCAGCGTGCCCCACAGCACTTCAACACGCTGGCGATACCACAGCGGCCACAGGTTTTCCTGGGTGCTGTCTACTGCGCCAACAAGACCCCGGCTGTCCTGCCGATGCCAGGCAAGCAGAGCCTCGACAATTTGATCTTTCAGCTGTTCCCAGCGCTCCGGTGTACGCGTCGGGGCTTCAACAGAAACCCCGCGTAAACGTTCGATAAGCAAAACATCCGGGCCGGGATGCTCCTCATGGGTCATCACGCCGTAGACCGTCGGCATACGGACTGTCCCTTCCCGCGCCAGCATCGACATTTTCCAGGCCAGCTGTCTGGCGACGCCCGGCGAGGTAAAACTTCTGGCCATCAGCGGCATGGGGTTTCCCTGACTGTCGTACAACGACCAGAGTGCGGTATCGGCCTTTTCATTCACGCATTCCACCCGGCTTAGCTGTTCGCCAAGGAGATGGCTGAGTTCAGCACGCAGCTGTTCCATATGAGATTACCCCCATTAAGACTACTGCTTTTATAATGAGCGCGCGAACCCCGGATGTCACCCGGTCGAGATCAATAATGAAAAAGAAAAGGAAGAGAACATCCCCCCAGAACGAGGGGATGGCAGCGAATTAACGCAATTCGACGCGTACGTGATCGAGATCTTCAGGCGTATCCACGCCGGTGCCAGGGACTTCCTGGGCAACCGCAACGTGAATTTTCTCGCCGTACCACAGCACGCGAAGCTGTTCGAGCATTTCGATATGCTCAAGCGGGCTTGGTGCCCAGGCGACATAGCGACGGATAAAGCCGGCGCGGTAGCCGTAAATACCGATGTGGCGCAGGAAGGTTTCGCCGATCGTCTCTTTCGATTGCGCGAAACGATCGCGATCCCACGGAATGGTGGCGCGGGAGAAATAGAGCGCGTAGCCCTCTGCGTCCATGACCACTTTCACCGCATTCGGATTGAACGCCTCTTCAGCGTGGTGAATCGGCACCGCGAGGGTCGCCATGCCAACCTTACGCTGGGCCAGGTTGTCGGCCACCTGACGGATAATAGCCGCCGGGATCATCGGCTCATCGCCCTGCACGTTCACAATCACCGTCTCGTCACTGAAACCGCATTTTTCGACGACTTCCGCCAGGCGCTCGGTGCCTGACTGGTGGTCGGCACGGGTCATGCACACTTCCCCACCTGCGGCCTCAACCGCTCGCGCGACATCCGGGTGATCGGTGGCGACGATGACGCGTCCGGCGCCCGATTCGCGTGCCCGTTCAAGGACATGCACAATCATCGGTTTACCGTTGATATCCACCAGTGGTTTACCTGGCAGGCGCGTTGAAGCATAACGCGCAGGGATAATGACAACAAAACTCATGGTTTGATCTCTTCTGCCACCAGAGAACGGGCTTCATTTTCCAGCAGGACCGGAATACCGTCACGCAGCGGGAACGCCAGGCTGTCCAGTTTGCAAATCAGCTCTTGTTTATCCTGGCTGTAATACAGTTTGCCGTTGCACACCGGGCAGGCAATAATTTCTAGTAAACGGTGATCCATAGTTCCTCCGTATGGGTAATCCCTAAAGCTTATCATATTCCCTTTTCAGGGAGTGTCTGTTTCCCAGCCATCTCGACAGGTCGCAAACAGCTCCACAGGCACGCGACCGAGTACAATTTCATGCGCCCCCTGCCAGCGCGCAAATTCACTGAGCGCAGTCGTTAACCCTTTTTCCAGGCCAGCCGTCACCTTTATGCCCTCTTCCAGCCAGAGCGCGATAATTTCAAGCATGCCGGTTTTACGGTGCATTTTAGCGTCCATGCGCCCGACAAGCTGTCCTTTGTGCAGCAGCGGCAAAACAAAATAACCGTACTGACGTTTTTGCGCCGGGGTGTAGCATTCCAGACGGTAGCTGAAATCAAACAGCTGTTCGGCCCGCTTTCTGTCCCAGACAACGGGGTCGAACGGCGAGAGTACGGCACTGTGGGTCGCCTGGAGTTTGCCCTCTTGCGCCTGCGCCAGCAGAGGGAACAAATCCGCATGCAGCCACATTTCACCTAACGACTCAACCGAGACCGGCATCACGCGCTGTTCACGCTGCCACGTTTCCAGCAGCGGTTTTAGCTGCGGCTGACGCAGGCGATAATAATCCGCCAGCCACTGTGGGCGGAATATGCCCAGGCTGCAGGCGCTGTTCCCGAGCATGATGGCTTCGGCTGCGTCCTGAGACAGCAGGTCACGCGTATCGTCCCAGTGAGGCATAACGCGGTGCGTGAGGTCATAGACGCGCTGAAAGTTGCGGCGCTCGACCACCATCACTTTGCCCGACGTAAACAGCCCTTCAAGATGGCGTTTGTGCGGTTTCCACTCCCACCATCCGCTTGCGCCTTTTCGCGGGTGTTCAAAATCCGCAGAGCGTACCGGACCGTTTTTCTGAATATGGGCAATCAGTTGTTCTATTTCATCCGCGTGTTCCGCCATCCATTCCTGGCGGTATTTCCAGCCCATTTTGTCCGGGGCGAGCATTCGGTGACGCACCAGTGCAAAATCGCTGCGCGGGAGAAAACAGGCTTCATGCGCCCAGTATTCCATCAGTTCGCCCTGACTTAGCGCATTATCCAGCCACTGCGGAGGATAGTTTCCCAGGCGGCTAAACAGGACCAGATACGGGCTACGCGCCACGATGTTAATGGTGTCGATTTGCAGCAACGACATGCGTTGCACGGTAGAGAGGATATCCGCTGGCTGCGCGCGGCGGCGGGGCTTTTTCAGAAGCCCCTGGGCGGCAAGATGCAGGTTTCGTGCGGCTGCAAGTGAGAGTTGCGGTAGAGACATGCGTTTTCCTGTCAGTCAAAGCGCCACCGGAACCGCGTAGAAGTTACTGCACTAACGCGAGCAGTTCCTTGAGCAAATGTTCCGGCTGTTCGCCGCTGAGTTCAGCATCAACCGGCAGATACCACCAGTTTTCTTTCGCAAAGGCCCGGCATTTTACCGCGTCTTTTTCCGTCATGATCAGCGTCTGGCCCGGTGCGGCCAGCCTCTCAACCTCTTCGGCAACCAGCGCCTGGTGATCGGCCAGCGGTACCCGTTTCTCCAGCCGCGCGCCGCACTGCTCCAGCGTCGCGAAGAAACGCGGCGGATGACCAATCCCGGCCATCGCAATCAGATGATCCAGTAACGCGACGTCTTTACGCTCGCCGGTCAGCATATTCACTGCCTTTCCGGGACGAAGATGCATCGGGATCTCACCCGCTCTGGCTTCACCACCGTTTACAATCACGGCATCGACGCTCTTCAGGCGCGACGCACGCTCACGCATTGGACCGGCTGGCAGCCACCAGCCGTTGCCAAAACGCCGCACGCCGTCAATAACCACGATCTCTTTGTCACGCGCCAGCGCGTAATGCTGCAAACCATCATCGGTAATTATGATTTGTACGTCATGCTCTGCAAGCAGTGCCTTTACGGCATCACTGCGCACCGGCGATACCGCAACCGGCGCGCCAGTACGTTGGTAAATCAGTACCGGCTCATCACCGGCTTCAGCGGTTGTCGTAGCTGGGCTCAGCACCAGTGGATACTGCGCCGCTTTACCACCGTAACCGCGTGAGACAACTGCCGGGCGGATACCGCGCTTCTGGAGCTGTTCTACCAGCCAGATCACCACCGGCGTTTTGCCGTTTCCACCCGCCGTCAGGTTGCCGACCACCACTACCGGTACCGGTGCGCGCCAGGCGCGCTTGATCCCGAGGCGATAAAGCAGACGAATAGCACCGCTCACCAGGCCATACAGCCAGGAGAGCGGGAGAAGCAGCACCCACAGAGGGGATTCACCCGACCAGATGCGTGCAATCATTGACCGAACTGCATTTTATGAAGCTGCGCGTATACACCACGTTGTTCCAGCAGGTCCGCATGGCTGCCGCGTTCAACGATAACGCCGTCTTCCACCACCACGATTTCGTCAGCCTGTTCGATGGTCGACAGACGGTGCGCGATAACCAGCGAGGTACGGTTTTTCTGTAATTCATCCAGAGCCGACTGGATAGCGCGTTCAGATTCCGTATCCAGTGCGGACGTTGCTTCATCGAGGATCAGAATCGGGCTGTTGCGCAGCAGCGCTCGGGCAATCGCGATACGTTGACGCTGACCACCGGAGAGCAGCACCCCGTTTTCGCCAATGATCGTATCCAGACCGTTATCCATTTTGTTAATGAAGTCCATCGCATAGGCCATACGCGCCGCATTCTCGATCTCTTCACGGCTGTACTCTTCGGTACGGGCATACGCAATGTTGTTCGCCACCGTATCGTTGAACAGATGCACGTTCTGCGAAACCAGCGCGACCTGGTTACGCAACGACTGTAGGGTATATTCCCGCAGGTCGTGACCATCAAGCAGGATTTCGCCCTGGTCGATATCGTAGAAACGGGTAATCAGGCTGGCAATAGTCGACTTGCCCGAACCGGAACGACCGACCAGTGCAACGGTCTTACCCGCCGGGATGGACAGGCTGATATCACGCAGCGCCGGCACTTCACGGCCTGGATAGGTAAAGGTCACGTTGCGGAATTCCAGGTCACCTTTAGCGCGCTCTATCACGCGTGTACCTTCATCTTTTTCTTGTTCGGAATCGAGGATGCTGAACAGCGTCTGACAGGCTGCCATCCCGCGCTGGAACTGGGCGTTGACGTTAGTCAGCGATTTCAGCGGACGCATCAGCGCAATCATGGATGAGAACACCACGGTAATGGTACCCGCAGTCAGGGTTTCCATGACGCTCGGGAAGCTTGCTGCATACAGGACGAAGGCCAGGGCCAAAGAGGCAATCAGCTGAATGATCGGATCGGAAATCGACGAGGCCGATACCATTTTCATCCCTTGCAGGCGCATTCTGTTGCTGACCTTGTCAAAGCGTTTGGTTTCGACTTCCTGACCGCCGAAGATCAACACTTCCTTGTGGCCTTTCAGCATCTGCTCGGCGCTGGTAGTCACCTGCCCCATCGTATTCTGCATATTTTTACTGATGTTGCGAAAACGCTTTGATACCACGCGGATCGCGATGGAGACAATCGGCGCCAGCACAATAAGGATCAGCGACAGTTGCCAGCTGTAATAGAACATCATCGCAAAAAGACCGATGATGGATGCGCCTTCACGCACAACGGTAATCAGTGCGCTGGAAGAGGACGACGCCACCTGCTCTGAATCGTAGGTAATACGCGACAGCAGGGTACCGGTTGACTGTTTGTCAAAGAATGAGACTGGCATCCCCATCATATGGCTGAATAACCGACGGCGCATGGTCATCACCACTTTACCGGATACCCAGGAGATGCAGTAGCTGGATACATAGCTGGAGATTCCGCGTAAGATCATCAGCCCAATAACCACCAGCGGCATCCATAGCAGCACTGAACGATCCGTTTTACCAAAACCGTCATCCAGTAACGGTTTGAGAAGCGATAACATAAACGTATCGCTGGCTGCGTTGAGGATTAACGCTACGCCCGCCACGATCAAACCTGCTTTGAAAGGTGCAATCATCGGCCAGAGCCGGCGGAACGTTTGCCACGTGGAGAGATCTTTGTCGTTATGCATTCAAAAAACCAGCATTTGTTGAAATAGCCGCATATTCTACCCGTTATCTACGGGCGCGCCAAACCACTGATGATACCAACGCGGTAAATAGTGTTCACGTAAGCGGCGAATTTGCCGACTTTGGTGCGAAAACGTCACAGTTATCTGTCCGGACTGCGGGGTATCAAGCCAGAGATATCCCTCAGTTCGATAGCGCCTGACTACTTTGATGGAAGGGAAACGCCACGCGTTATAGCGGGCCAGCGAGGCCAGCGAAACCTGCCCCTCCACGCGCTGTAGCAGCGGTGTTGAAGATGACGTGTTACTCCCATGATGCGGCACCTGAATCAGTGTAGCCGCAAGTTGACGCCAGCGGTGGCTCAACATTGCCAGTTCTGCCTGCGCTTCAATATCTCCGGTCAGTAAAACGCTCTGTTCGCCGTCATCGATTTTTACCACGCAGGAGCGGTTGTTACCTTTCTCCGGGGTGTTTTCGGGTGGCCAGTGCACGGAGAACGTTAACCCATGCCACTGCCATCGCTGTCCACGAAAGCACGGAAGATGTCCGGTCCAGGCTAAGGGGCTTCTGATCCACATTGCAGGCCAGGCAGCTTTTAGCGATGTCAGTCCCCCCGCGTGGTCGAGATGTTCATGGCTCAGGATCACCCCTTCCGGCCTCAGATGATGCCAGCGTAGCCAGGGAATAATCAGCTGCTGCGCGCTGTCCCCACCGGGCCATGCCAGCCCGGTGTCATACAGAATGGCCTTCCCGTGACGCTCAATGACCATCGCCAGCCCTTGCCCTACATCCAGCATATGCAGCGACCAGCTGTCAGTTTTAATCCTGTGCCAGAGGGGAAATGCCATCACCACGCTGCCTGCCAGACAGACTGCGGGTACTGCGCTGAAGGCCCTGAATCGCCAGCCAATGATCAGCAGCCACGGCAGTAACGTCAGGCATTGCCAGCGTTCATCCACGTCCTGCCAGCCATTCGGTAAACGCATCAATAGCCAGAAAAGTCCTGCCAGAGATTTATCGGCTGCCAGCCAGACGATACTTTCCAGCGTCGCCACCGGAAACAGATGCAGAAACATGCCGAGCAGGATCAGTGGAACTGAGATAAACGTTACCAGAGGAACAGCAAACAGATTCGCCACCAGCGAGGAGAGACTGAAACCATGGAAAATCAGTACCTGAAGCGGCAACAGAAGCAGCAGCATTCCAACCTGCAAATACAACAGCGTAACCAGCGGCCGCAGGCACCGGCCACGTTGCCAGTGCGGGAGAGGCAACCACTGATACCAAAAAATAAGCGCGGCGACCGCAAACGCGGATAACGCCAGGCTTTGTGACAGTACCGCCAGCGGATCGAAAAACAGGATCGCCGCCACGCAGGTAAGCCATACCTGCCAGGGCGACCACTGACGACCACTCATTTTTAATGCAGCCAGTACCACAAGCGCCATAACCGTACGCAGCGCGGGCGGCTGCAATCCCGTTAGCCATGCGTAAAACGCGGCAAAAAGCAGACCTGCCAGTAAGGGCACTTGCCAGATAATCCAGCGGCCCGGCAGGAAAAATTGGATGCCCCGAGCCAGTAGCCAGACAGCAGAAGCGGCCAGCGCAATATGCAATCCCGAGATTGCCATCAGATGCATCGTTCCGGTCTCACGCATCAGGTTTTTTATCTCCCGCGAGACCGATAGCCGCTCCCCCATCCCCAGCCCCAGGATCACGGGCCCCCACTGATATGCTGAAAGCGTATTCTGTAGTGATGTCAGGTATTGCGAACGCAGGCTACAGCGTGCGTCGACAATCTCCGCATGGGTAAACCGTCCGCTCAGCGTCTGGTGTCGGGCAAAGGCGTTTTTCTGCGAATCATAGCCGCCATCGTTGAGCTCTCCGTGTACCGCCCTGAGCCGCAGGGTCATTGCCCAGCGTTGACCCACGCAGACATTTTGAGGCAGGTAGTTGCCGTAGAGTGACACGCCCATGGCAGCCCATACACGTTCTCCATTGAGGCTGATAATCCTTCCCTGATGCATCGTTGCGCCGTCCGTTGCGGTAATGACCACCTCGGCCTGCTGCGGTGCTTTCGTTAAATGGTTCATCGGCCACACGCTTTCCTGAGCGGCCAGGATCCCCCAGCACATAAAAAGCAATGCGAGGCCTGAAAACCTGAGCCATTTTCTCTGCTGTACGGATAACGCAATTCCTGCGGCAATCAGCAACCAGACAATATGCAAATCTGGCAAAACGGGTAACCAATAGAGCGGGATTATGGCCAGAATGGCGCACATACTGATAACGTGGATCCCCATCTTCACCTCCATGTTTCAGGCGATTATGCGGCGGGAGTGATGCGTCGTCAGACAGAAAAGGCGTGATTTACAGCGGGCGCTGCAACGTTTTTAAGCGTTTACAGCAAGGAGAAAATGAGAATGCGGCGCGTATTCAGAAATGCAGGGGCGGGATACAAAAAAAGCACCCTAAGGTGCTTTCTTTAAACTCAGTTTAACCCTGATGATTAAACTCAGTTACCGTAAATATTGGCGCGATCGCGCAGTTCTTTACCCGGCTTAAAGTGCGGAACATACTTTCCTTCCAGCTCCACTTTATCGCCAGTCTTCGGGTTACGCCCGGTACGTGGTGCACGATAGTGCAGGGAAAAACTACCGAAACCGCGGATTTCAATGCGCTCGCCCTGGGCAAGAGTGGTAGCCATATGCTCCAGCATCTCTTTAACGGCATCTTCCACAGCCTTAGCAGGGATATGCGGTTGCTGACTGGCAAGTCTTTCAATCAATTCTGACTTGGTCATGATTCCTCCGGTTCCTTTCAAACCCATTAGCTGAACAGCTTATTAAACAAGGGCGGCCGTAGCCGCCCTTTGTTATTGATTACAGGACGAATCCTGCAATCTGTCAAGTCTGCTCTCCATCCTTCGCGCTGTAAATGCGTTACAGCTCAAATGATGGTGCGAACCTGAACTTACTCGCCTTTAGCTGCTTTGAAAGCTTCAGCCATTGCGTTGTTAGAGAAGTTTGCATCTTCCTGTTTGTTCACAGTTGCGATTGCATCTTTCTCATCAGCTTCGTCTTTAGCACGAACAGACAGGCTGATTGCACGGTTCTTACGGTCAACACCGGTGAACTTAGCTTCAACGTCGTCACCAACGCTCAGAACCAGAGTTGCATCTTCAACGCGGTCACGTGAAGCTTCGGAAGCGCGCAGGTAACCTTCAACGCCGTCAGCCAGTTCTACGGTTGCGCCTTTAGCGTCAACAGCAGTCACTTTACCGTTTACGATTGCGCCTTTCTTGTTCAGTGCAACCCAGTTGTTGAACGGATCTTCTGCGAGCTGTTTAACGCCCAGGGAGATACGTTCACGCTCTGCGTCAACCTGCAGAACAACTGCTGCGATTTCGTCGCCTTTTTTGTATTCACGAACTGCTTCTTCGCCTGCAACGTTCCAGGAGATGTCAGACAGGTGAACCAGGCCATCGATGCCGCCGTCCAGGCCGATGAAGATACCGAAGTCAGTGATAGACTTGATTTTACCTTCAACACGGTCGCCCTTGTTGTGGGTTTCCGCGAACTGCTGCCATGGGTTGTTTTTGCACTGCTTCAGGCCCAGGGAGATACGACGACGTTCTTCGTCGATATCCAGAACCATCACTTCCACTACATCACCAACGTTAACAACTTTGGATGGGTGGATGTTTTTGTTGGTCCAGTCCATTTCGGAAACGTGCACCAGGCCTTCAACGCCTTCTTCGATTTCAACGAAGCAGCCGTAGTCGGTCAGGTTGGTAACGCGACCAGTCAGTTTAGTACCTTCTGGGTAACGCTTAGCGATAGCTACCCATGGATCTTCGCCCAGCTGTTTCAGGCCGAGGGATACACGAGTACGCTCGCGGTCGAACTTCAGCACTTTAACAGTGATTTCGTCGCCCACGTTCACGATTTCGCTTGGGTGCTTAACGCGTTTCCACGCCATGTCGGTGATGTGCAGCAGGCCATCAACGCCGCCCAGGTCAACGAATGCGCCGTAGTCAGTGAGGTTCTTAACGATACCTTTGACTTCCATGCCTTCCTGCAGGTTTTCCAGCAGCTGATCGCGTTCTGCGCTGTTTTCGGATTCGATAACGGCACGACGGGAAACAACAACGTTGTTACGCTTCTGGTCCAGCTTGATTACTTTGAACTCAAGCTCTTTGCCTTCGAGGTGCAGGGTGTCACGGACTGGACGAACGTCTACCAGAGAACCTGGCAGGAACGCACGAATACCATTCAGCTCAACAGTGAAGCCACCTTTAACTTTGCCGTTGATAACACCGACCACAGTTTCAGCTTCTTCGTAAGCTTTTTCCAGCGTGATCCATGCTTCGTGACGTTTAGCTTTCTCACGAGACAGCAGGGTTTCGCCGAAGCCGTCTTCTACTGCGTCCAGAGCAACGTCAACTTCGTCACCTACCTGGATTTCCAGCTCGCCCTGGGCGTTTTTGAACTGCTCAGCCGGGATGGCGGACTCAGATTTCAGACCGGCGTCAACCAGTACTACGTCTTTGTCGATAGCAACAACAACACCGCGAACGATGGAACCCGGACGGGTTTCGATTTCTTTTAAGGATTCTTCAAACAGTTGAGCAAAAGATTCAGTCATGTTTAATCTTCAGGTTAATATTAACGTCCACCTGGCTCCGTGCCGGATGGGGTTGTTTCACATACCCGCCGTCAATCCATTGCAGCGGGGGTACTGCTAAATCGGTCGCGATTACGCGAGTGCCAGTTTTTGGCGCGCATATTGTAGCGCTTTTTCAATCACTTGCTCAATAGTTAAACTGGTCGAATCCAGCACTAATGCGTCTTGCGCGGGAACAAGTGGTGCGACGGCGCGGTTACGATCGCGGTCATCGCGCTCTTTTATCTCGGATAAAAGGCGATCAAAGTTAACACTAAACCCCTTTTCCTGCAACTGAAGCATGCGGCGTTGAGCACGTTCTTCCGAAGAGGCGTCAAGGAAAATTTTCACTGGCGCATCAGGGAATACCACGGTTCCCATGTCGCGGCCGTCGGCGATCAGCCCCGGCGCTTCGCGGAAACCGCGCTGGCGACGTAACAGCGCTTCACGAACGCGTGGGAAAGCCGCCACCTGAGAGGCCGCATTGGCCACTTCCTGCGTACGGATTTCACCGCTGACATCTTCCCCTTCCAGGATCACTTCAAGGTTGCCATCAGTAGAGACAAAGCGCACATCCAGATGTGCAGCCAGCGGTACCAGCGCTTCTTCAGACGCAACATCTACATGATGATGCAGCGCAGCCAGCGCCAGCACGCGATAGATTGCTCCCGAATCTAAAAGATGCCATTGCAATGCTTCCGCCATCGCTTTGCACAGAGTACCTTTCCCTGCGCCACTTGGCCCATCAATGGTGATTACCGGGGCAATTGCCGTCATCTTTTTCTCCTTAATTAAGGCATACCGTTTACATGAACGCCGCGCATTATACGCGCCAACGTGCGCAACTGTTACCTTTGCGTGCAAATTACGGAATGATTGAAGCAGAGTGTAGAAGAAATGAAAGAGGATGACTGTCAGAAAGCGTAAGGAAATGCCGCATCAGGAGATGCGGCATACGATCGTCAGGCCAGGGTGCTAATGCGCGCCAGCTGTTCGAAGTAGTCCGGGAAGGTTTTCGCCGTGCACTTCGGGTCAAGGATGGTGACTGGCGTATCTGACAGCGCCACCAGCGAGAAACACATCGCCATGCGGTGATCGTTGTAGGTGCCAATTTCTGCAAATTGCAGTTTTGCCGGCGGCGTGACGCGAATGTAGTCTTCGCCCTCTTCTACCACCGCCCCCACTTTACGCAGCTCGGTTGCCATTGCGAACAAGCGGTCAGTCTCTTTTACGCGCCAGTTATAGATGTTACGCAGCGTGGTGGTGCCTTTCGCAAACAGCGCAGCGGTGGCGATGGTCATTGCCGCGTCAGGAATATGGTTCATGTCCATGTCGATGGCGTTCAGCTCACCGTGCGTACAGGAGATGAAGTCATCGCCCCAGGTCACAACCGCGCCCATTTTTTCCAGCACGTCGGCAAAACGAATGTCGCCCTGCACGCTGTTGCGACCAATACCCGTCACTTTTACCGTACCGCCTTTAATCGCACCCGCGGCCAGGAAGTAGGACGCGGATGACGCATCCCCTTCAACCAGGTAGTTGCCCGGAGACTGGTACTGCTGTGCCCCGCGCACCACGAAGCGCTGATAAGACTGGTTTTCCACCTCAACGCCGAAGGTTTTCATCAGGTGCAGCGTGATATCAATGTACGGCTTAGAGACCAGGTCGCCTTTAATGCTAATCACGGTATCATTTGGAGCCAGCGGTGCGGTCATCAGCAGTGCCGTCAGGAACTGGCTGGAGACGCTACCATCAACCTCAACATTACCGCCAGTGAAACCACCGCGCAGACGAAGTGGCGGGTAATTTTCTTGCTCAAGATAATCAATCTGCGCGCCGCCCTGACGCAGGGCATCGACCAGGTGGCCGATCGGACGCTCTTTCATGCGCGGCTCGCCGGTCAGCACAATATCGTTGCTCCCAAGACACAGCGCAGCGGCCAGAGGACGCATCGCCGTACCGGCGTTACCCAGGAAAAGCTCCAGCGCTTCAGCGGAATGTAATGCGCCGCCGTTACCGGTGACTTCACAACGGGTACGATCGTCTGACAGCGCGTACTGAACGCCCAACGCTTTCAGTGCATTGAGCATATGGCGCACGTCATCGCTGTCCAGCAGGTTGGAAAGGACGGTGGTGCCGTTTGCCAGAGCTGCCAGCAGCAGAGCGCGGTTCGAGACACTTTTTGAACCAGGCAGATTAATGGTGCCATCTACCCGCGCGATAGGTTGTAACGTCAGGGATTCCATGAAACTTAACTCTCAACTCAACATAATAAAAACCCCGCAGGAACGCTGCGGGGGTGAAAAACAGCCAATTAACCGTGACGACGTTCGAAGTCGATCATGAAATCAGTCAGGGCTTTAACGCCTTCCAGCGGCATCGCGTTATAGATAGAGGCACGCATACCGCCTACCACACGGTGACCTTTCAGCGCATGCAGACCCGCCGCGAAGGACTCTTCCAGGAACACGTTATCCAGGTTGTTGTCCGCCAGCTGGAACGGCACGTTCATGCGCGAACGGTTAGTTTTGGCGACATCGTTACGGTAGAAATCGCTCTTGTCGATCACGCCGTACAGCAGTTCAGCTTTTTGCTGATTGATCTTGTCCATCTGCGCCACGCCGCCTTTTTGCTTCAGCCATTTGAAGACCAGGCCGGAGAGATACCAGGCGAACGTTGGTGGAGTGTTGAACATGGAATCGTTGTCGTTCAGGACGGTGTAATCCAGAATTGACGGGCAAGACTTATGGGCTTTCCCCAGCAGGTCTTCACGCACGATAACGATAGTCAGACCCGCAGGACCGATGTTTTTCTGGGCACCCGCGTAGATGACGCCGTAGCGGCTGACGTCCAGCGGCGTGGACAGAATGGTGGAGGAGAAGTCCGCCGTCACAATGACATTTTCGCCAAAGTCTGGCTCTTCGTGAATAGCGATACCGTCGATGGTTTCGTTCGGGCAGTAATGAAGATACGCGGCGTTGTCAGAAAGCTGCCACTCACTCATCGGCTTCACGGCGCGCATACCGTCAACGGTCACTTTGGCATCGATAACGTTCGGCGTGCAATATTTGTGCGCTTCTTTTACCGCACTGGCCGCCCAGTAGCCGGCATCAACGTAATCAGCGGTGGATTTGTCGCCCAGTAGATTGAGCGGAATACCCGCAAACTGACCGCGTCCACCGCCGTGACAGAACAATACTTTGTAGTTCGAGGGAATGTTCAGCAGATCGCGAAAATCCTTTTCTGCCTCTTCCGCCACCTGAATAAACGCTTTACCCCGGTGGCTAACTTCCATCACCGACGTACCCAGACCGTTCCAGTCACACAACTCCTGTTGAGCCTGTTTGAGCACGTCTGCCGGTAACATTGCCGGACCTGAACTGAAATTAAAGACTTGAGCCATTTCCCCTCACCACGCTAAAAGCCATAAGTTATAACTGTGGATATCGGTTTTATCATTCAGTGACACGCGCCGCAATGTCTAAAACTTATGGCCGAAGAAATGTGCCCCTCGTCACACAAAACAATCTGCCGTACCGTTGTCGCAAAACCGACAATATCGCTGTCAGGTAATGCGTTTAGCCCGGCTAACCTTCGTCCATTCTGGATTTGTACAGCGAGGGCATAATTGATGATCGCCCGCCTGCATGACCACCACGTGGCTGCATTTTATGCAGGCATACTGGCCCGCATCAGGGACGGTTTTGTATCGCTCGATAAGCATATCCGGCAGTATGCACAGGCCGGGCTTGACCTCATCGTCAGGATAGTAATAAACGCTGATTTGACCGTTCGTTTCCATAATCGCCAGACGCACCTGCCCCAGTTGTTCAACGCTGCTTATACGTAGCTCCATAAAGAACTCAAACTCCGTCATATTGGCGCTTTGCACATTCTCCCAGGCCAGTTGACCATCTTCGACAATCACCACCGGTTTTCCTTCGAACAGATCTTCCAGTTTTTCACTTTTCGACATCAGCCACATGACCAGCCGGTACAGCAGCGCAAGCGTCACGAAGACGATAAAAACCGGCACCATCGGCACATCGTCATAAAAGGCAACGTCCCCTGCCGCCGAACCCAGCGTCAGGATAATCAGCACTTCAAACAGTGACATCTGCCGCACGCCGCGACGTCCGGTGATTTTCAGGAACAGGAAGACGAGTACAAAGGTGTACAGGCTACGCAACGCCACTTCGCCTAAAAACTCAGGTGGGACTTTATCAAACGCCATCCGCTGGAGATCAAATGCTTTCATTTTTTTATGCCTTAACAGTAGGTTACTGCTTATAAGCATAGCCCAGCCATTTATTTTCGCCGGAGATAGCACCCGTCACGCAAAACCCGTATCATTGCACGCTTTACGTACGATAAAAGTGAACGCCATGACTCAAACGTTTATCCCCGGCAAAGACGCCGCTCTGGAAGATTCCATCGCTCGCTTCCAGCAGAAACTGACCGACCTGGGCTTTAATATCGAAGAAGCCTCCTGGCTGAATCCGGTGCCTCACGTCTGGTCCGTGCATATTCGCGACAAAGACTGTGCGCTGTGCTTCACCAACGGCAAAGGCGCGACCAAAAAAGCGGCACTGGCCTCTGCGCTGGGTGAGTATTTTGAGCGTCTGTCCACCAACTATTTCTTCGCCGACTTCTGGCTGGGTGAAACGATTGCCAACGGCCCGTTCGTTCACTACCCGAACGAAAAATGGTTCCCGCTACCCGAAGACGACGAACTGCCGGAAGGCATTCTCGATGCCCGCCTGCGCGCGTTCTACGATCCGGAAAACGAACTGACCGCCAGCATGCTGATCGACCTGCAATCCGGCAATGAGGATCGTGGTATCTGCGCCCTGCCGTTCACCCGTCAGTCTGACGAGCAGACCGTTTACATTCCAATGAACATCGTTGGCAATCTGTATGTGTCTAACGGTATGTCTGCCGGTAACACCCGTAACGAAGCGCGTGTACAGGGGTTGTCTGAAGTTTTCGAGCGTCACATCAAAAACCGTATTATTGCTGAATCCATCAGCCTGCCGGAGATCCCGGCTGACGTGCTGGCGCGCTACCCGGGCGTGGTGGAATCCATCGCCAAACTGGAAGCGGAAGGTTTCCCAATCTTTGCTTATGACGGCTCTCTGGGCGGCAAATATCCGGTTATCTGCGTGGTACTGTTCAACCCGGCAAATGGCACCTGCTTCGCCTCTTTCGGCGCGCACCCGGACTTCGGCGTGGCGCTGGAGCGTACCGTGACCGAACTGCTGCAAGGTCGTAGCCTGAAAGATCTCGACGTATTCACCCCGCCAACCTTTGATGACGAAGAAGTCGCCGAGCACACCAACCTCGAAACGCACTTCATCGACTCCAGCGGTTTGATCTCCTGGGATATGTTCAAACAGGACGCAGACTATCCGTTCGTGGACTGGAGCTTTGCCGGTACTACGGAAGAAGAGTTCGCCACCCTGTTGGCGATCTTCAACGCGGAAGATCAGGAAGTCTATATTGCCGACTATGAACACCTCGGCGTTTATGCGTGCCGTATTATTGTGCCGGGTATGTCGGACATCTATCCGGCAGAAGATCTGTGGCTGGCGAACAACAGCATGGGCGCGCATCTGCGTGAAACCCTGCTGGCCCTGCCGGGCAGCGAGTGGGATAAAGAAGATTATCTGAACCTGATCGCCCAACTGGACGAAGAAGGACACGATGATTTCACCCGCGTACGCGAACTGCTGGGTCTGGCAACCGGAAAAGATAACGGCTGGTACACGCTGCGCATCGGCGAGCTAAAAGCGATGCTGGCGCTGGCGGGCGGCGATCTGGATCAGGCTTTGGCCTGGACCGAGTGGACGATGGAGTTTAACCAGTCCGTCTTCTCCGCCGAGCGCACTAACTATTACCGTTGCCTGCAAACGCTGCTCCTGCTTTCTCAGGAAGACGACCGCGAGCCATTGCAGTATCTGAACGCCTTCGTCCGCATGTACGGTGCAGATGCCGTTGAAGCTGCCAGCGCTGCGCTGAGCGGTGAAGAACCGTTCTATGGCCTGCAAGCGGTTGACAGCGATCTGAAAGCCTTCCCGGCGCATCAGTCGCTGCTGAATGCGTATGAAAAATTGCAGAAGGCTAAAGCCGCTTACTGGTCAAAATAAGCGCATATAACATTAATGGCTGTAGGCGTATTCAATCGCCTGAGCTATATTACGGGGCAATTTCATTGCCCCTTTTTTTTATTTTTCCGCAATGACGTTTAATTGTAATAATTAAGTTAACCACGGGTAAATATAAAAACGCTTACCTGGGCTTTACTGTTACTAATTCTAATAAATACTCCATTTTAATTAACTGTTCCACGGGAGGCTGAAGGAAAAAATTCAACTCTTTTCATAACTTTTAAAATTTATTTTTATACGGATAATCAAATACTTACTCCGCTTTTGCTGTAAAACCATACACACTGCGGGCCTATAAGCCAGGCGAGATATGATCTATATCAATTTCTCTTCTATAATGCTTTGTTAGTATCTCGTCGCCGACTTAATAAAGAGAGAGTTAGTGTGAAAGCTGACAACCCTTTTGATCTATTACTCCCCGCTGCGATGGCGAAAGTTGCCGAAGAAGCGGGTGTCTACAAAGCAACGAAACATCCGATGACGACGTTCTTTCTGGCCATTACGGCTGGGGTGTTCATCTCCATCGCTTTCGTCTTCTATATCACAGCCACCACCGGCACTGCCGGGATGCCTTTCGGCATAGCGAAACTGATTGGTGGTATTTGCTTCTCACTGGGCCTGATCCTCTGCGTCATCTGCGGCGCCGACCTCTTCACCTCAACGGTGCTGATTGTTGTGGCAAAAGCCAGCGGAAGAATTACCTGGGGTCAACTGGGGCGCAACTGGCTCAACGTCTACGTTGGCAACCTGATTGGCTGTCTGCTCTTTGTTCTGTTGATGTGGCTTTCTGGCGAGTACATGACCGCCAACGGCGGCTGGGGGCTTAACGTCCTGCAAACCGCCGACCACAAAATGCACCATACATTTATCGAAGCCGTTGCTCTCGGCATCCTTGCAAACCTGATGGTCTGCCTGGCGGTCTGGATGAGCTACTCTGGTCGTAGCCTGATGGATAAAGCCATGATTATGGTTCTGCCGGTTGCGATGTTTGTTGCCAGCGGCTTTGAGCACAGTATTGCGAATATGTTCATGATCCCGATGGGGATTGTTATCCGCAACTTTGCAAGCCCGGAGTTCTGGACTGCTGTTGGTTCAACCCCGGAAAGTTTTTCACACCTGACTATTATGAATTTCATTACTGATAACCTGATCCCCGTCACTATCGGGAACATTATCGGTGGGGGTCTGTTAGTTGGGTTGACATACTGGGTCATTTACCTGCGTGGCGGCGATCATCATTAATGGTTGTCTCAGGCAGTAAATAAAAAATCCACTTAAGAAGGTAGGTGTTACATGTCCGAGCTTAATGAAAAGTTAGCCACAGCCTGGGAAGGTTTTACGAAAGGTGACTGGCAGAATGAAGTCAACGTCCGTGACTTCATTCAGAAAAACTATACCCCGTATGAAGGTGACGAATCCTTCCTGGCTGGTGCGACTGATGCAACCACCAAGCTGTGGGACAGCGTAATGGAAGGCGTTAAACTGGAAAACCGCACTCACGCGCCAGTTGATTTTGACACCTCCGTTGCTTCTACCATCACTTCTCACGATGCTGGCTACATCAACAAAGCCCTTGAGAAAATCGTTGGTCTCCAGACTGAAGCACCACTGAAACGCGCAATCATCCCGTTCGGTGGCATTAAAATGGTTGAAGGTTCCTGCAAAGCGTATAACCGCGAGCTGGACCCAATGCTGAAAAAAATCTTCACCGAATACCGTAAAACCCATAACCAGGGTGTATTCGATGTTTACACCAAAGACATTCTGAACTGCCGTAAATCTGGCGTTCTGACCGGTCTGCCAGATGCCTATGGCCGTGGCCGTATCATCGGTGACTACCGTCGCGTTGCGCTGTACGGTATCGACTTCCTGATGAAAGACAAATACGCGCAGTTCGTCTCTCTCCAGTCTGACCTGGAAAACGGCGTAAACCTGGAAGCGACTATCCGTCTGCGTGAAGAGATTGCTGAACAGCACCGTGCGCTGGGTCAGATCAAAGAGATGGCGGCTAAATACGGCTGTGATATCTCTGGTCCTGCAACCAACGCTCAGGAAGCTATCCAGTGGACCTACTTCGGCTACCTGGCCGCTGTTAAGTCTCAGAACGGTGCAGCAATGTCCTTCGGCCGCGTATCTACCTTCCTGGATGCGTATATCGAACGCGATATCAAAGCAGGCAAAATCACCGAGCAAGACGCTCAGGAAATGATTGACCATCTGGTCATGAAACTGCGTATGGTTCGCTTCCTGCGTACTCCAGAATATGATGAGCTGTTCTCTGGTGACCCAATCTGGGCAACCGAATCTATCGGCGGTATGGGCGTAGATGGCCGTACGCTGGTAACCAAAAACAGCTTCCGCTTCCTGAACACCCTGTACACCATGGGTCCTTCTCCGGAGCCGAACATCACCGTTCTGTGGTCTGAAAAACTGCCACTGAACTTCAAGAAATTCGCCGCTAAAGTGTCCATCGACACCTCTTCTCTGCAATACGAGAACGATGACCTGATGCGTCCGGACTTCAACAACGACGACTACGCTATCGCGTGCTGCGTAAGCCCAATGGTTGTTGGTAAGCAAATGCAATTCTTCGGTGCGCGTGCAAACCTGGCGAAAACCATGCTGTACGCAATCAACGGCGGCGTTGACGAAAAACTGAAAATGCAGGTTGGTCCTAAGTCTGAACCGATCAAAGGCGACCTTCTGAACTTCGACGAAGTGATGGAGCGCATGGATCACTTCATGGACTGGCTGGCTAAGCAGTATGTCACTGCGCTGAACGTCATCCACTACATGCACGACAAGTACAGCTACGAAGCCTCTCTGATGGCGCTGCACGACCGTGACGTCGTTCGCACCATGGCGTGTGGTATCGCAGGTCTGTCCGTTGCGGCTGACTCCCTGTCTGCAATCAAATATGCGAAAGTTAAACCAATTCGTGACGAAGATGGTCTGGCTATCGACTTCGAAATCGAAGGCGAATATCCGCAGTTTGGTAACAACGACGCTCGCGTTGATGACATGGCGGTTGACCTGGTAGAACGTTTCATGAAGAAAATTCAGAAACTCACTACCTATCGTAACGCTATCCCGACTCAGTCTGTTCTGACCATCACCTCTAACGTTGTGTATGGTAAGAAAACCGGTAACACCCCAGACGGTCGTCGTGCTGGCGCGCCATTCGGCCCAGGTGCTAACCCAATGCACGGTCGTGACCAGAAAGGTGCGGTTGCCTCTCTGACCTCCGTTGCTAAACTGCCGTTTGCTTACGCGAAAGATGGTATCTCTTACACCTTCTCTATCGTGCCAAACGCGCTGGGTAAAGATGACGAAGTACGTAAAACTAACCTCGCGGGTCTGATGGATGGTTACTTCCACCACGAAGCGTCCATCGAAGGTGGTCAGCACCTGAACGTGAACGTGATGAACCGTGAAATGCTGCTCGACGCGATGGAACATCCTGAGAAGTATCCTCAGCTGACCATCCGCGTATCTGGCTACGCAGTACGTTTTAACTCCCTGACGAAAGAACAGCAGCAGGACGTTATCACCCGTACTTTCACTCAGTCCATGTAAGTGGAATTGACTGAAATCACGCGTTAAAAAGCGTACAATAAAGGCTCCACGCAAGTGGGGCCTTTTTAACACCCTCGCTTCATCAGTCTCTTTTGTCCGCTATCTATACTTAATGGATAACAGCCAAAACAGACTCGACATAGCCTTTGAGCTGTGCATCTACATAGGCCCCCGGATGGGCCAAATTCGGAGATATCACCGCAATGTCAATTATTGGTCGCATTCACTCCTTTGAATCCTGTGGCACCGTCGATGGCCCGGGGATCCGCTTTATCACTTTCTTCCAGGGCTGCCTGATGCGCTGCCTGTACTGCCATAACCGTGACACCTGGGACACCCATGGCGGTAAAGAAGTCACCGTTGAGGATCTGATGAAAGAGGTGGTGACCTATCGCCACTTCATGAACGCGTCAGGTGGTGGCGTGACGGCATCCGGCGGTGAAGCTATTCTTCAGGCTGAATTTGTGCGCGACTGGTTCCGCGCCTGCCATAAAGAAGGTATTCATACCTGCCTCGACACCAACGGCTTTGTGCGCCGTTACGATCCGGTTATTGATGAACTGCTTGAAGTGACCGATCTGGTGATGCTCGATCTCAAGCAGATGAACGATGAGATCCACCAGAATCTGGTTGGCGTCTCAAACCACCGTACGCTGGAATTTGCCAAATACATTGCCAACAAAGGCGTCAAGACCTGGATCCGCTACGTGGTGGTACCGGGCTGGTCAGATGATGATGATTCTGCACATCGTCTGGGCGAATTTACCCGGGATATGGGTAACGTGGAGAAAATTGAACTCCTGCCCTATCACGAGCTGGGTAAACACAAATGGGTGGCAATGGGTGAAGAGTACAAGCTCGATGGCGTGAAGCCGCCGAAAAAAGAGACGATGGAGCGCGTCAAAGGTATTCTTGAGCAGTATGGCCACAAGGTCATGTATTAACGAAAAGGCCCGGTGAAAACCGGGCCTTTTTATATTCTATTTAAAGACGCCGTTAATCACGGAAGTCACAATCGCGGTACTCAGCGCAATTAAGACCAGGTCGTCACCCACCACGCGCCATTCATAGCCCGGATAAGAAGGAAGCTGACCCAGCATATCGGCTGGCACGGTTTTCTTCGCAATGCCCGGAGGCAGTGGCTTACCGCGCGCCAGGTTTTTCGCAATACCCGGAGGCAGAGAGTCGTAGCCCGTTAAGCCGTAATTCAGTGCCAGATGGCGGGCATGATCGAAGCTCACGCGGACGTCAACATCATGACCAACATCGTTGCTGTTTTTAAAGCTCTTATCCGATTTTCCTGGATTATCCTGGCCGGTATTGTGCTTATTACCATGGTTACCAGCGTTCCCGTTACCATGATTGCCGCTATTACCTTGTCCGCCACCGTTTCCGTGACCACCGCCATTCCCGTTTCCTGGATTAGCCATGGCCGGAGCCGTTGCAAACGTTAAAGCCAACACTACGGCAAGTGCGGTAGTGGAAAAACGACGAGTAGACATGATTGCTGCCTTTTAGTGGTAGAACTCATTTGAATTATCGCCAGGCAGTAAAAACTCACAATAAGTAAAAGTCTTATATGTGACAGGGACAAAAAAGCCTGTCATCGACAGGCTTTTATTTAATCAGGCATGTGCCACTGGCGTTGGGTGCTCGCCCACTTTGCGCAGCAACATTAACAGATAAATAAACGATACGCTGGCGATCATGATAAACAGCAGATTATCAGAGTAATTTTGCATGAGCATAGCGGTAAAAGTCGGCCCCAGTAAACTGCCGATGGTGTAACTCAGCAACAATGCCTGGTTCATCGCCACCAGCTGGTGATGCTCAACTTTCTCACAGGCCCAGGCCATCGCGACCGGATAGAGCGTAAAACCCGCAGCCCCCAGAATGAACAGCGCAGGCGCCATCGCGGCGTTGCTGAGCATGGCGAGACAGCCCATGATGACCACGAAAACCTGGACGCGAAGCACCAGCAGACGACCAAAGCGGTCCGCCAGGCGGCCAATCGGCCACTGACCGACAATCCCCGCGCTGACCATCACCGCCATCCAGAAACCGATCCCGGAATCGCTGACGCCCTGATGGTTGAGATAGAGCGGCATCAGGCCATAGAGCGACCCCAGCACAATCCCGGAAATAATACAGCCGTTAATCCCCAGGCGCGCCTGACGCAGTCTCAGCATCGGCCAAACGTGCGTGGCCTCCTGATGCTCACTGCTCTGGTTCACGATACGGGTAAAGAGCAGCGGCAGAATTGCGGCCAGCACCATCCCTGTTACCCATGGCAGAACGCTCATCAGGTCGGTTGGGAATTTGCTGACCATCAGTTGTCCCAGAACGGTCCCGACGTAGTAAACCATCATATAAGCCGCCAGCAGACGCCCGCGATTACGGGACGTGCCGCTGCACATCAGCGCACTTTCAACCACCACCCAGATCATGGCGCAGCCAACGCCCGCAATAAAGCGCCAGACCATCCAGCTCCAGAAGCCGACCATCAGTCCTAAACCGGCGCATCCGACGGCAAAGATCAGTGACGCCAGATAATAACTGCGGTTAAAACCAAAGCGCTTAATAAGGCTGCCCGTTAATAAGGTGCCCAGCAGATTGCCCGTAAAAAAGGACGAGCTAACCATACCCACCTGCCAGGTTGGTAAGTTTTCATGGGCGAGCCATAGCGGGACGAGTGTGTTCAACACCGCGATCGCCAGGGTCAGCAAAAGCAGGCCACAGAGCAACAAAAGCACCGGGCGGGTATAGGTGGTCATGGATTAAAAACCGTGAGGAAGTTCAGATTTCGTGCGCATCATGCCACTGGCAAAAACAAAGTCAATCCACCGATTCAGGCGTCACGCACGATATGCGCCTTGTCGATTTAAAAAACTCATCCTGCTAATGCAAAGCCTGCTACCAATATTAATTATCTATTTGTTTTTATTTATTTCCGGGAATTTTTACAACGAAACATCAGTCGAAAAATTTCATGAATGAAAAAAGAAAAGCCGGGCACTATGTCCCGGCTTTTTATAACAAAATCTAAAATTAGCTGGCGACAGCCATACCGACCGTCATATGCAGTCCGTAAAATACGCCGCGACCAATTAACTCCCCTGCCAGCACCAGCACAAAGGCCAGTGACAGCAACGGTAGCGCAGGCGCGTAACCTTTAAGCTGAGGGGCAATCCAGCACACCAGCGCCGCCGTCAGCAGCACCACACGCCAGGCCATCAGAGAACCGTAATCCGGTACCAGCGCCGAAGCCTGTTGGATAGAGCTGTGAATGGTCGCCAGCTCCGCTCCCTGCATAAGCGCTACAACGGTACTGATGACCAGTGCCAGCAGCGAGACCGCGGGCAGCAGGCGCATCGCCCAACCATTAATGCCAGCTACACGCAGAAGCAGATAACCCAGCAGCGGCCCGCCAATAAACATGGTCAGGAAGAAGCTCATCGGCGTCCAGACGCTGTACCAGGTCGGAACGGTATCGATGGTGTTGTACACCCGGACCATCATCCAGACAAAGACAACGCCCAGTACCATGGTGACGATGAGCCACAACGCACGTAACCCTGACGGCAGCTTTTTCAGCGCTGCCAGTAACCACCCCAGCCCGCCAACTGCAAAGAAGATTGCGCCGCTGGCAATCTCGTTACTCAGCGAAGAGGCACCTACGCGGTTCAGGGAGTTAAACGCGCGCATCGGTGAGCCCAGGTGCAGCGTAGAGGCGATAAACCCAATCCCCATCAACACCCACAGGCCAAACATGCTCAACACTAAACGCTGCTGCTGTTCAGCATTGAGGTTCCCTTTTAACAGCGCCAGCGCAAGGACGATAAACCCGCCTGCAACACACTGCCCAAAGACCGTGAAGATCATAAGCGGCCATTCATGCCATCCACTTCCCATCTCACACCTCCTTCGGGTTTGCCAGGTAGCCGGTGGTGTCACCCGTCGGACGGCTGTTGGCGTTAGGTTTAATCACAATACTCGGCTTCGTGAAGTGCGCAGACGGCAGCGGCGCGACCGCAGCAAGCTGACCGTGTTTTTTACGCAGCTCTTCAATCGGGCCAAAGTCCAGCGCGCGCAGCGGGCAGGACTCGACGCAGAT